>JAZUEG010000149.1:0-8414 GCA_045640025.1 Bacteroidales bacterium | reverse complement strand
CACAATGCCATACGATTCCATAACATCGTATCTTGAGAATCTTCCTTCGGAAATCACCGTGCAGACCGACGGCTGTATGGCCAATTCCAAGATTGTGGAGTCCATCGGCCGCAATGCCAAATTCCTGGACCGCAAGAGCCCCGTGCAGTTTGCCAAGGCCGTGAAAAACGAGACCGAGATCGCCAACATCCGCAAGGCCCTCACGATAGACGGCGTGGCTATGGAGCGGTTTTTGTATAGGATGGAGTGTGCAGCTAATGGCAATTTCATCGGCGTTACCGAACTCTCGCTGGCCTCCATGCTGCTGGAGGAGCGCAAGAAGGGCGAAACTTTCATCTCCGAGAGCTTCGAGTGCATATCGGCCTTCAACGAGCACGCGGCCATGCCACATTACGCGCCATCAGCTGAGAGCAACCTCGACATAAAGCCCGACGGAGTGTATCTCGTGGATAGCGGCGGACAATACCTCTACGGCACCACCGACATCACCCGAACACTGCCTACCGGAAAATTCACCGGGCAGTTTGCTCGCGACTATACTCTCGTTCTCATGGGCAACATCGAATTGGCCATGGCCGTATTCCCAATCGAAACCACTGGTCCTCAGCTCGATACAATGGCCCGTATGCACATGTGGCGTCATGGCCGTGCATTCGGACACGGCACAGGCCACGGCGTGGGATACTGCCTCAACTGTCACGAGGGACCTCATGGAATTTCGCCGCGCGCAGCCTCCGTAAGGCTGAAGCCGGGAATGCTGGTGACCGACGAGCCGGGTATCTATATCGAAAACGAGTACGGTATCCGCACCGAGAACATGCTCCTGGTGGTGGATTCGGAGTTCGACGGTTTCCTGAAATTCGATGTGCTGACACTCTGCCACATCGACACCCGCCCCGTAATCAAGGATATGATGACTCCGGCGCAGATAGAATACCTGAACCAATACAACGAACGCGTATTCCGAGAGCTGAGTCCTTACCTTTCGCCAGATGAGAGGGATTATCTCCGCGAGATGACCAAGGCTGTGTAGATACTTGTATATTAGAGAATAACTTTTTTTATGCGACGATTATTATTTATATTGTTTTTTGTTAATATAGCCAGGTTGGCATATCCGCAGACCGGTCTCGACAGCCTGATAATGGTGGCCGAGCGGGCCGAGGGAGATTCCATAGCCATAGCCTACAATGCCGTTGGCATCCAGCTCTGCTACAGCGATCCGCAGCGCTCGCTGCCATATCTCGAGAAGGCTCTGGAGAGCGCCAAAAAATACAACGACTACAAGCAGCAGTGTGTGGCCTGCAGTTTTATGGGAACATCCAACCGCTACCTTGGCAACTACACCAAGGCTCTTGAACATTTTTCCGATCAGCTGGAAGTGGCTCTGTCGCAGAATATTACCGACGAGGTGGTGTGGGCCAACATCAATCTCGGCAATATCATGACATACATGAAGAATTACGAGCTGGCCAGGGAACACCTAAACCGCGCTCTTCAGGTGGCCGAGGATCTGGGCGACGAGAGCGTTTTCCAGTACGTATACGTAAATCTTGGCCGTGTAAACCTCCTATCCAAGGATTACGACCAGGCTCTGCTATGGCACGGCAAGGCTCTGGAAATCAGAAAGACACATCTGGAATCGCCCATCAACATCGCAGTTACATACAGGGACATGGGCAATGTGCATTTTGAGCGCAAGTGGTACGACAGCACCAAATATTATTACGCCTTCAGCATGCAGATACTCGACACTCTGCCCGAAAACGCCGTCAAGGGATCCATCTACACCAACCTGGCCCACGTATATCTCGACGAGAACAATATAGATTCAGCAATATATTACGGCGAGATGGCCGTGAGCTTCGCCAACAAGTTCCACAACGGAAACATGGAGCGCGACGCCAATCTCATAATGGGCGACATCCGCTACACTACCGGCGACTATGGCATGGCCGAAAAATTCTACCGCCGCTACGTGGATTACGACAAGAACCAGCGCTCGTATGATGTTCACCGTCAGATAATAAACATGCGCACCAAAAACGAGCAGTACGTCCAGAAGATGCAGATCCAGGAGGAGGAGCGTATGCGCAGGGTTCAGCTCCGGCTTCTTATGGGAGTGTTTCTGCTGGCCGTGGCAGGCATCACCATAGGCGCTATACTATACATCAAGCGCCGTAATATCAAGGAGATAAACGAGAAGCTGAATTCGCAGACACATCAGCTGAAATCGAGCATAGAATACGCCGGCAGGATTCAGAAATCCATACTTCCCGAATTTGGCAAGATGGGCCAGATCTTCACCGACAAGGCCGTGCTCTACCGCCCGCGCGAGGTGGTGAGCGGCGATTTCTACTGGCACCACGACACCGGGCGCTACGAGATGCTGGCCGTATGCGACAGCGGCGCCAACGGCATTCCCGGCGGATTTATGAGCATGCTCGGATCGTCGCTGCTGCACATGGTGGCGGAAAACCTCGCCGACCCGGCCTCCATACTCAGGGAGATGCGCATCAGCGCCCGCGAGCTCACCGCCGGCAATGGACTTCTGCTCGATTACAGCGGAATGGACGCCAGCCTCATGGTAATCGACAAGCCCAACAAGGTGATTTACTATTCGGGCATCAAGTCGCCACTGCTATATATGCGCGGCGGAATAGTGTATCAGCTGCAGGAAAACTCCATATCCGATGCCGTAAGGGAAAAATCGTTTGTTACTGATACGCTGAGGCTTGAGCCCGGCGACCAGGTATATATCATGTCGTATGGATGCTGTGTGCAGAAGGGCGGACCCCATGGCGAGCCGTATACCGTGGCCCGTCTTGCCGGTTTCATCCAGACCATAGGCCATCTGCCCATGAGCGGGCAGATGCAGGCCATAAGCAATGAGTTTGATAATTGGCGTGGCGCCCTTCCGCTCAAGGAGGATGTCACGTTGGCAGGTTTTGTATTCGCTGGATAATTTAGAGAGATGATCAAGAGATTTTGTGCCATATTATTTTTTTTCTTGGCAGCTAATGGCGTTTTATTCGCCCAGAAAACCCGTGAGCTCGACAGCCTGATAAATCTTCAGGAGAGCGTTCACGATACCGTGCTTCCGCGTCTGTATCACGATATAGCACAGGCCTCGTGGGGCATCAATCCGGTTTTGGGCATTCAGTATGCCATGATGTCATACGATGCGTCCAATGAGCAGGAAAACACTTATTATGTAGTGAGGTCGCTCTATGCCCTGGGCATCAATGAGCGCGAGCTTGGCAAATACGAGGACGCGCTCCGCGACCTCAGCCGTTCGCTCGATGCCGCCCAGCTGTTGCGCAACCACGAGCTTATAGCGCTGGCCTACAGCGGAATGAGCAATATCCACATGCTCATGGACAGCCTCGATACGGCCGACAGATTTGCCAGGATATCGCTCCGCATGGCCGACAGCATCCGCAACAAGGACCTGAGGGCGCGTGCGTTGATGAACCTCGGACTCTCCGATCTCAAGCGGCGTAATATGGACAATGCCATAGCATACCTCACACAGTCGTATTCAATAATGAGGGATTCGATGCCTCCCATGCCGGGACGCTACACCACGCTCAGGGAGCTGTCCAACGCATACATGGCTGCCGGCGATAATGCCAAGGCAAAGAATCTGATCATCAGCTGCCTGAATACCGACAGCGGCATAATGGGAGAGGTGCAGATGGGAAGTTTCTGCCATACCCTGGCCCGGGTTTATTACAGGATGGGAATGCTGGATTCGGCAGCTGCGGCCAACGAGGCTGCCATGCGTCACGCCCTGAGCCTGCGCGATGTGGAGCAGATAGTGGCCGACTACGATCTCATGGATTCCATCTATCTGGCCAAGAACGATTTGCGCACCGCGGCGTCTTATTGCCGTCAGCTGATAGATATCAGCGATACGGTATTCAATGCCACTCTGGCCGAGCGTCTCAGCCAGATACACTATTCGCAGGACTATCTCGAAAACAAGAAAACTCTCGAATCGAGCAAGCGCGACCGCAAGGAGAGGTTCTATTTCCTGCTATTAGCTGCCCTGGTGCTGGGAATTGTACTTGTGGGTGTATTTGGTATTGTATCAGCTAAACGAAAGACCGCGGCGCTGCACACCGAGCTCGACAACAAGAAAAACGCCATCACCGACCGCATGAAATATGCCTATCAGATACAGAAAACCGTATTGCCCGATGTGGATAAGTTCGGGACTTCGTTTGTGGACAGGCTGGTGTATTATCAGCCCCGCAATATAGTGAGCGGCGATTTCTACTGGCGTTTTGCCGACAGCCGTTACGAGATTCTCGTTGTGGCCGATTGTACCGGTCACGGCATTCCGGGCGCCATACTTACTATGCTGGGCACATCGTCGCTGCAGGATATAGCCCTGCGCGGCGTAAGGAGCGCTGTTCAGATTCTGGAGATGCTGCGCGACAAGGTGATTTTCATGATGGGCCAGAACGACACTGCCCATGTGAACGACGGCATGGATATGACTCTGATGGTGGTGGACAAGACCGCCCATACCATGGAAGTGGCCGGAGCCTACAATCCGCTTGTGATGGTGCGCGATGGCGAGATTTCCATTGTCAAGGTTACACGTAGCCCCATCGGCTATTATCCAAAGCTGAAACCGTTTGAGTCTCAGACTATTGATATGGAGCCCGGTGATGTGTATTACATGTTTTCGGATGGCTATGCGTCGCAGTTTGGCGGCAAGGAGAGGCGCAAGTTTTCCATGAAGCGTTTCCAAAAACTTCTGCTTGATATCCACAGCCGTCCCATGGCCGAGCAGAAGGAAATCCTGATTTCCGAGTTCAAGAAATGGAAGGGCCACGAGGAGCAGGTGGACGATGTTACCGTGGTGGGATTGGTGTATTGATTGAATTTTTTTTGGGAAGCTGATGGCGCGGATTTATACACGTATAATCAAAAATCATAAATCAAGATAATGCTGAAAGTTACAGACTGCCGCGTTCAGCCGGGGGACTGCGCGTTCCTCATCGACGACGGCAAAACATCAATATTGCACGATACCGGTTTTGGTTTCACAGGCTATCAGATAGCCGACAAGGTAGAGAAAGCCCTCAATGGCAGGACTCTCGACTACATTTTCCTGTCTCATTCCCATTACGACCATGCATTGGCCACTCCGTACGTGAAGCGCAAGTATCCAAACGCCGTTGTAGTGGCCGGACGATACGCCGCCGACATTTTCCAGCGTCCCGGCGCCAAGCGTGTGATGCGTGAGCTCGACGGCAAATTTGCCGCCACCTGCGGTGTCTCAGATTATGAGTGTCTTGTGGACGAGCTCTCCGTTGACGTGATGGTGGACGATGGCGACATCATAAAGGCCGGCGATATGGAGTTTCAGGTTCTGAATCTTCCCGGTCACACAAAATGCTCGGTGGGCTATTATTGCAAGGATCAGAAATTTATGCTCGCCACCGAGACTCTCGGCGTTTACGACGGCGACAAGATTATCGTACCCTCGTATCTTGTGGGATATCAATGGTGTATGGATTCAATAGCGAGAGTTCAGAAAATGGAAATCGAGACTTTGATAGCCCCGCACCTCGGCCTCCTCAACAAGGCGCAGACGGCTTTTTATCTCGCAAATATCGGCAAGGCTTGCTACGAGGTTGCCCATTGGAAAGCCGACCTCATAAAATCCGGCCATTCAGATTCCGAAATCCTCGAGCTCTACAAAGACCGCTTCTGGCACGGCGAAATCCGCCGTATGTATCCTATTGACGCGCTCAATCTCAATACCAGCATTATGATAGCTCTTATTAAAAAGGAGCTGTTGGGAATGGAGGCTTAGGTTTCCTTATTTTGTCGAATCTACCTAAAATTGCATAGAAACGGCAAAATAATACTCCACTATTTTGCCGAATCTACCTAAAATTACATAGAAACGGCAAAATAAGACCACGCTATTTTGCCGAATCCACCTAAAATTGCATAGAAACGGCAAAATAAGGACACGCTATTTTGCCGTTTTGATATAAATTTACATAGAAACGGCAAAATAGTGGGCCACTATTTTGCCGTTTCGTATTATTTTTGTACCTTTACGGTAAAATAAGGAGGAGCAATTATGCAGAAGATTATCGGTAGAGAGCCTGAAATTCAGGAATTTAAGAAAATATTAGTCTCAAGAAAACCAGAATTTCTTGTGGTTTACGGACGCAGACGAGTTGGCAAGACTTATCTGGTAAGGGAATATTTCAGCCCAATAATGTCGTTTCATCATACTGGACTTTCGCCCGTTGAAACATTGGGCGATAATATGATTTTCAGTCAGTTGCAGGCGTTTTCGGTGTCTTTGAGAACATACGGACTCAGGGATTTTACTGTTCCGAAAGACTGGATTTCTGCATTCGAACTCCTGAAGACGCTTCTCACAGACAAGATAAAGAATGATCCAAAGAATAAACAGGTTGTCTTCATCGACGAGCTGCCTTGGATGGACACGCCAAGATCGGGATTTGTGACAGCGTTGGAGCATTTCTGGAATGGTTGGGCGTCGGGAGTCAGTCAGATAATGCTGATTGTCTGCGGCTCGGCAACTTCTTGGATATCAGATAAAATACTCCACAACAAAGGCGGACTCTACAACAGGATAACCCGTGAGATAAAACTTCATCCATTCACCCTCCACGAAACCGAACTTTTCTACAAGGACCGTGGAATCTCGCTGAAACGCTATGCGCAAATGCAAATGTATATGCGCCTCGGCGGCATTCCGTATTACCTATCGCTCATCGAAAAGGGAATGAGCGTTGATCAGATAACGGAGTATCTACTCACAGGCAAGGACGCGAAACTCCGTGACGAGTTGGATCAGCTGTTTGTGTCGCTGTTCACCAATCATCAGGATTGTCTGAAAATCATCCGTTTTCTGGCCACAAGAAAAGAAGGATACACAAAAAAGGACATCGCCCAAAAGACGAAAATTCCCGACGGCGGAGGCTTGACCAATACTCTTAAAGCCTTGGCGGAAAGCGACTTTGTGCAGAAATACACATTTTACGGCAAGCCTCAGAAAGAGGAACGATACAGAATTGTCGATTTCTTTACATTGTATTGGCTCTCGATAGTGGAGAAGAAAAAACAGCCCGATTCCAAGGACTGGAAAGACAAGACCGGCAAAAAGGCAATGGACGCCTGGCAGGGCTTCGCGTTTGAATCGGTGTGCTGGTATCACATCGCGCAGATAAAAAAGGCGCTCGGTATTCCGTCGGTAAACACCGAGGAATTCACCTGGCGAAACGAGGGCGGCAACGATTTCCCCGGTGCTCAGATAGACCTCATCATCCGCCGTGCCGATAATGTCATAAACCTCTGCGAGATGAAATTCTATTCGTCTGAATACATCACCGAGAAAGCCGACGACGCCAACATCCGCAACAAACAGGCTGTCTTTGAACGTATTACCAAATGCAAGGAAACAATCCACCCAATCCTGATAACAACATTTGGACTTGCTCAAAATCAATATTCTGACATATTCCAAAGAACAGTGGTAATGGATGATTTGTTTGAGAGATGATTTTCCGTCTTTGTGCCGATAATCCCTTTTCGTCGGCAACTTCCTATTATCTGCAAGCAATTATCGCAATGCCGTTTATAGTGTTGTATTGGTTTGAATTATTATGATATATTTGCATAAAATTATCATTAATAAACCATTCACTGATATTATGAAGGATTTTAATTTTTACGCACCCACAGAGGTGGTTTTCGGCAAGGATTCTGAGAATCAGGTAGCTTGTCTCGTTAAGAAATATGGCGGCACAAAGGTGCTGATTCATTATGGCGGCAAGAGCGCCGAGCGTTCAGGCCTTTTGGCTGGAGTTGAGAAAAATCTTCAGGAGGCCGGCATTCCATTCGTGAAGCTTGGCGGCGTAGTTCCAAACCCACGTCTCTCGATGGTTCATCAGGGAATAGAGCTCTGCAAGAAAGAGGGCGTTGATTTCCTCTTGGCAGTAGGCGGCGGCTCCGTGATAGATTCGTGCAAGGCCATAAGCGCAGGTTTCTATATGGATTGCGACGTATGGAAGGTTTATCTCCGTGAGACCAAGGTAACACGTTGTCTGCCAATAGGAACCGTTCTCACAATTCCGGCAGCCGGCAGCGAGATGAGCGACTCCAGCGTTATCACCAACGAGGAAGGCTGGGTGAAGAAGGGACACAGCACCAATGTTTGGCGTCCAAAGTTCGCCATTATGAACCCTGAGCGCACCTACACATTGCCAGCCTGGCAGACTGCCTGCGGTGCCACTGATATTATGATGCACACAATGGAGCGTTACTTCTCGCTCGACGACGATATGGAGATGACCGACAGCATTGCCGAGGCGCTTCTACGCACCGTGAAGAATGTAACCCCAATCGCATTG
>JAZUEG010000148.1:0-4143 GCA_045640025.1 Bacteroidales bacterium | reverse complement strand
GTTCCGCAAGGCCATCGACGCACAGTTTGCCAAGATAAACATCGATGAGGCCAAGCGCAACGAGGTGCGTGTAAAGAACCTCATAGACACACTCAAGGGCAATCCTCAGGCATACGAGAAGCTCCGCGCCGAGAAAGAGAGACTCAAGAACCGTCTCGAGACTCTCCGCCAGCAGCTCACACTTTCTGAAAACAACCTCGGTTTCTTTGCTCAGAGCAAGGCGGCCTACAATATGATAGAAGGCTTCAAGAAGAAGATGGAGAAATCCAGAAACGAGGCCGACGCATTGCAGAAGCTCATCTCGATGCTCAACAAGGCGATCAACGAGCTTCCAAAGAAAGGAGAAAAAAAGTAAGAAACAATACAAATCAATAATTGATGGATAAAAACACCTTAATAGGAATCCTGCTGATAATCGCGATTTTCGTGGGTTTTTCGATATACACATCGCCAAGCCAGGAACAGCGCGAGGCCATGAAAAGGCAAAGGGATTCCATAGCGTTAGTTAACCAGCAGAGAATGGAAGCCGAAAGGCTCATGCAGCTGAGAGAGGATTCCATAGCCAAGATTCAGGCCGCTGCTGATACATTGGAAAACAGCGACTCGGCCAAGGCGGCTGCTTACGCATCGATGTTCGGCAAATTTGCCGGATGCGCCAACGGCGAGAGCAAGGACGTGGTTCTCGAGAACGACAAGATGATAGTGACCCTCACATCCAAGGGCGCCATGATCAAGACCGTACAGATAAAGAACTACAAGACCAACTCGGGCGACTCTCTATTCATAGTAAAGGAGAATGCCAATAACGAGCTGAACCTCAACTTCTTCTCGGGCAACAATGCAATCTCTACCAAGGATCTATATTTCAGCTACCAGGGCACCGACCACATGAAGGCAGCTGATGACCAGCAGGTAAGCGCAGTATTCCGCGCCAATGTGGACGACGATTCGTACCTCGAGTTTGCATACGTACTCGGCGACAATTATCTGCTGGATTACAACATCACACTCCACAAGATGGAGCAGGTGATAAATATGAACAGCAGTTTCATCGACCTCACATGGAATCAGTACCTACCTATCCTGGAGGCCGGCCAGATGTGGGAAACCCGCAACTCTGACCTCTGCTACAAGTTTGTGGACGAGGATCCTGAGAGCCTTGGCGGCACGATAGGCGGATGGTTCTCGGGCGGAAGCAACGAGGCCAAGAACGAGAAACTCTCGGCCAGCACCAAGTGGATAGCATACAAGGGCCAGTTCTTCTCGTCGGTGCTCATCTCGCACGAATCATTTGCCAATGCCACCGTATCGATGACTCCTCAGCGCGGCAATGGTCAGCTCAAGTACATGACATCTACCATCGCAGTGCCAGCCAACAACACCGAAAACAGGATGACCTTCTATTTCGGTCCAAACAAGTACAAGGTGCTCAGCAATATCGAATTAGACGATGACAATGCTGACGACCTCGAACTCGGCGACCTCGTTCCACTTGGAGGATGGTTCCTCGGCAGTATCAACAGATACCTCATCGTTCCATTCTTCAATTTCCTTGGCTCGTTCATATCAAGCTATGGTCTCATCATCCTGATACTCACCATCACCGTAAAGGGACTCCTCTTCCCTCTTACACTCAAGTCGTACAGATCGTCGGCTTCGATGAGGGTACTCAAGCCACAGATCGAGGAGATCAACAAGAAGTATCCCAAGCCGGAGCAGGCCATGGACAAGCAGCGAGCCATCATGGCACTCTATCAGAAGGCTGAGATAAGCCCAATGGGCGGATGTCTGCCAATGCTTCTCCAGATGCCATTCCTCATAGCGCTCTTCAGATTCTTCCCAGCTTCTATCGAGCTCCGTCAGGAAAGCTTCCTCTGGTCGAGCGACTTGTCGTCTTTCGATTCGATACTGGATCTTCCATTCAGCATCCCATTCTACGGCGACCACGTGAGTCTCTTTGCCCTGCTGATGGCGGGTGCAATGGTATTCCAGACCAAGATATCATCAAGCCAGATGGATACCGGTCAGCCAATGCCGGGCATGAAATTCATGCTCTACTTTATGCCGGTGATGATGCTCTGCTGGTTCAACGACTACTCGTCGGGACTTACCTACTACTACTTCCTGAGCAACATCATAGCCATTCTCCAAATAATATTTGTAAGGAACAATATCGACGAGAAGGCAATACTTGCCAAGCTCAACAGCAAGATGTCGAAAAACTCAGGCAAGAAAAAATCCGGATTCATGGCCCGTCTTGAGGAGGCACAGCGCCGACAGATGGAAATGATGAAGGAGCAGCAGAAGAAAAAGGGCAAACGATAGTCCCCAAAAAAGACACATATAAAAAACGCTGATTGTCACGAGCGGCAGTCAGCGTTTTTTAATTAATGCCGCTGTACGTATATAACGTAATTTGCAGCAGGCGGAAAACCACCCAACGAAATAATTTGTAATTTTGTATAACGAATATAATAGGAAAAAATGAAAATAGGTTTCGACAATAACAAGTATCTGAAAATACAATCAGAGCACATCAAGGAGAGAATCGCCAAGTTCGGCGACAAGCTCTATCTCGAATTCGGAGGCAAGCTCTTCGACGACTATCATGCAAGCAGAGTGCTGCCCGGTTTTGAGCCTGACAGCAAGCTGAAGATGCTCATGCAGCTGAAAGACTATGCGGAGATCGTAATTGTGATATCAGCTGTAGACATTGAGAAAAACAAGGTGCGCGGCGATATCGGCATCACCTACGACAAGGACGTGCTCCGCCTGCGCGAGGCTTTCATGGAGCGCGGTCTCAAGGTGGGCAGCGTGGTAATCACCCACTTCAACGGACAGGAGAGCGCCAAACTCTTCCGTACACGTCTGGAGCGTCTCAACATCAGCACCTATTACCATTACATGATAGAGGGCTACCCAACTAATGTATCGCTGATATGCAGCGACGAGGGTTTCGGCAAAAACGACTACGTGAAGACCGAGAAGCCCCTCGTGGTTATAACGGCTCCTGGCCCCGGCAGCGGAAAGATGGCTGTATGTCTCAGTCAGCTCTATCAGGAAAACAAGCGCGGCGTAAAGGCCGGATATGCCAAGTTCGAGACCTTCCCTATCTGGAACATTCCTCTCAAGCATCCCGTAAACCTCGCCTACGAGGCCGCTACTGCCGACCTCAACGACGTGAACATGATAGACCCATTCCACCTCGATGCATACGGTGTTACCACTGTCAACTACAACCGCGACATTGAGATTTTCCCTGTATTGAATGCGATATTTGAGGGAATCTACGGCGAGAATCCTTACAAGTCGCCTACCGACATGGGGGTCAACATGGCTGGAAACTGCATTGTGGATGACGCCATCTGCTGCGAGGCTTCCAAGCAGGAGATTGTGAGAAGATATTTCACCACCCTTACCCAGCTGGCCGACGGCAAGGCTTCCGACAATGAGATCAACAAGATTCAGCTCCTGATGCGTCAGGCCAAGGTGACTCTGGAAGACCGTCTGGTAATGACTGCCGCACGCAAGCGTTACGAGAGATCTGAATTGCCATCAGCTGCAATAGAACTGGAGGACGGCACCATAATAACATCGGAGACCTCGGAGCTTCTCGGGCCATCAGCTGCTCTGATAATGAACGCTATAAAGCACCTGGCTGGAATAGACCACTCGGTAAAACTGATACCTGCCGACATGATAACCCCAATACAGCATCTCAAGATGGAATATCTGCACAGCAGAAACCCAAGACTCCATACCGACGAGGTGCTTGTGGCACTGTCGATGCTGTCGCTCACCGACGAGAAATGCAAACTGGCCCTCGAACAGCTTCCTAAGCTGAAAGGATGCCAGGTACACAGCACCGTAATCCTAAGCGAAATCGACCACAAGATTTTCAAGAAACTTGGCGTGGACCTTACCTGCGATGCCGTGAGAAAATAAGATAATAAACAACGAATTACGAATTACAAATTATGGGCGCATCAATTGCGCACAGGCGATTAAGAATTCGTAATTCGTTTTTTATTTGAAAAATTAATCAAGCGCGGGATTTGTAATTCGTAATTCGAAAATTTAAAAATAGTATAGTAAAACAAATGGCAAACACTAAATTTATCTTCATCACTGGTGGTGTAACAT
>JAZUEG010000147.1:0-2687 GCA_045640025.1 Bacteroidales bacterium | reverse complement strand
GATCCGACTTGGTGGAGCCACCCGACGAGGCCGCCGGCCTGTATTTCTTCAAGCTCGTAATCCGCAATATGATAAGCGACAAGGACGTATACGTATGGGAGCCCGAAGACGAGCTCGAGAGCGGTTCGGTAAAGGAGATATGGAAGGAATACAACATGACCTTCGCCGCCAAGCTCAACGAGTACAAGATTATCCCTCAGAACGACATCAAGCTCCTGGGAACAGAGTTCCAGCAGGACGGCAATAAATATAAGGTGATAATCGAGAACAAGATGGAGACAGATCCTGATTTCGGTTTCGAGGTTGTAAAGACCACCAACATCAGCATCAAATCGCCTGAACTCGGATCCAAGCAGATATACTCCTACACCGAAAACGACTACAACATCTGTCTCTCAAGGATGATACAGGGCGTAATAAAGAGCCCCTACGAGAACAGAATCGCGGTATTCGTAAGAGCAGAGGAGCGCGGCTACGAGGGACCACCCAACGTGATAAAATCGTTCCTGGTAGGTTCCGATCTGGAGCGTTCTTTCAAAAAATAACAATTTTTTGGCTCAAAAAATTGTAAAAACCAATTATTAACCTTACTTTTACGAAGTATTTATTAAAACATTCCGAAAATGTTACAAATCAAGGATAATCTGGTAAGCGGAGACAATGTAAGGAAAATGGTGACCTGCACCAAGACCAGCGGAGAGTTCCAGAAAAACAATCTGGATACCATAGTAATACACTATACCGCAGGTCCTTATCAGTCTTCACTTAATACATTGGTAAACCCCAAGGTAAAAGCCTCGGCCCACGTACTGATAGACCGCGACGGATCCATCACTCAGCTGATACCATTCAACGAGATAGCATGGCATGCCGGCGAGAGCTCATACGGCGGACGGTCGGGCTACAACAAGTATTCCATCGGAATAGAGATCGTAAACTCGGGACCACTCACCAAGAGCGGAAACGTATACAGATCGTGGTTTGGCGCCGCATACAATCCAAGCGACGTGATGGAGGCCATCCACAGAAACCAGTCAGTCACCAAGTTCTGGCACGTGTATACCGCCGAGCAGATAGAGACCGTAAGACAGCTCTGCCAGGAGCTCATCGAGACCTATCCAAACATCAAGCAGATACTCGGTCACGAGGAGATAGCGCCGGCCCGCAAGATAGACCCGGGTCCAGCTTTCCCTCTCGACAAGCTCCGCGAGCAGCTCTTGGGCAGCGACCGCAAGAACGACGGCGCGGCAGAGACACCAGAGACTGGACGCGTGGCCAGCAAGTCGCTCAATATCCGAAACACACCGGAGACCAATGGTCAGCTCGTGGCTCAGCCTCTCAGCAAGGGAACCATGGTATCCATCGTGGACGAGAAGAACGGCTGGTTTAAGGTACGCACCACAGTGGAAGGCTGGGTATTCGGCAAGTATCTTGATGTCAACTAACCTTATATAATAGACCTACATCATGAAAAAGTGGATAATAATAATATTGGTAGTGATAGTTGCTCTTATAATAATAGGCGTTCTCCATGAGAACGGTTACCTCAATTTCAAGTGGAACACTCTTACCATAATATTTGCAGCGCTTGCAGGACCATACACCTACATCAAAAACAAGCTCTTCAATAGGAACGACTCCGACGAGCTTGCGGCCCTGCTCAATCAGAACAAGGAGGCCAGACAGAACGATGCGCTTCACCGCGAGCAGTTCGACGCTATGGAATCATCGCAGCAGGCCGAGATACAGAGGCTTCAGGAGCAGGTGGCTGTGCTCAACACCAAGAACGAGGAGCTGAAATCCCAGGCCGCCAACGTGCACAACGAGGTACGCGAGATGAGCTCCGAGGAAATGGCCAAGGCATTTGAACAATTATACGGCAATTTGAAAGATGAATAGAATAGCATTAGCCTTGATAGCCCTGCTCTCGCTGGTTTGCATACAGGGAGCTGAGGCGCAGATCACACTCCAGTGCGTAAAACCCGGTCAGGAGCTTCTCGTAAGACCCGATGGCGACACTCTCTGGGTAATCAACGACGAGCGAATGAGATCTGTAATAGAGACCGGCAAGAAATACCGCATCTCCGAAAAGCAGGTGGAAGTGCTCACCCAGATTTCGGATTCGCTTACAGCCATCACTGTAAAACAGGATTCGCTGATAAGCACATTGAAGACCGATCGCGACTACTACATGACCGAGCTCGCTCAGAGCCGTGACCAGGTGGACCGCGCAGGTGAGATAGCCCACAACTTCGAGAAAAAGGCCAAGAGATCGCGCATCGCTATGATCGTGGTGGCTGTTCTTGCAGTAGGTGCCGTGGTATTCCTAAAATAAGTGAAATTAAATTAATAATCAACCATAAAACTTTTTACAAATCATGGGTAATTACGCAAATGACGCAGTATTATTCTGGGAGCAGAATCGTGGCGAGTATTATCTTACAGTATACATGCCTGTAATGATATGGCTCATCATTTCGGTAATTTTCATCGTAGTGATGTTCAAGAAATACACCTTCGGCGACTGGACCAAGGAGAATCCTAATCCAAACGACGGTGAGACATTCAACATGCCACGTGGTACCATCCGCGGTATTCTTACAATGTCGCTCCTTTTCATCACAGTAGTGATAGAGCTTGCCAACGTACGTATCGTGGGCCTCGAGGAGGAGAAGTCGGAGGCCAAG
>JAZUEG010000146.1:0-1966 GCA_045640025.1 Bacteroidales bacterium | reverse complement strand
CTGGCAACACCCTGCGTCAGATAAAGTTCATCAAGGATTTTGGTACCACAGCGATTCACGCCGTGCCAAGTTATGTAACCCGTATCAAGGAGGTTATGGATCAGGAGGGCGTGGATCCTCGTCGCGACACCAAACTCCGCGTACTTGCTATCGGCGCCGAGCCTCACAGCGAGGAACAGCGCAAGCGTATCGAGGATATGATGGGTGTAAAGGCTTACAACTCGTTCGGTATGAGCGAGATGTGCGGTCCTGGCGTGGCTTTTGAGTGCAAGGAGCAGAACGGCCTCCACATTTGGGAGGATTATTATATTGTTGAGATTGTTAATCCTGATACCTTGGAGCCTACTCCCGAGGGCGAGATTGGCGAACTGGTGCTCACTACTATCAACCGCGAGGGTATGCCTCTTCTCCGCTACCGCACCCGCGACCTCACGAGGGTTCTTGGTCACGACTGCAAGTGTGGCCGTCATCACCTCCGTCTGGACCGTATGAAGGGTCGTAGCGACGATATGATGGTGCTCCGTGGAGTGAATATCTTCCCAATTCAGATTGAGAAGATTCTCCTGAATTTCAAGGAGTTGTCAACCAATTACCTTATCACCCTGACCACTGACGGCGACAACGACAATATGACCGTTGAGGTGGAACTCGAGGAACTTTTCACCGACGATTACGCACGTCTTCAGGAACTCACCAAGAGTATCACCCGTGCGCTCAAGGACGAGATTCTCCTGACTCCACGCGTAAAACTCGTGGCCAAAGGCACTCTCCCCGTATCAGAGGGCAAGGCCGTACGAGTGGTGGACAAGAGAAAGGTGTATGAATAGGAGTTAATTTTCGCGCAGATGACACAGATGACACAGATTCTCCACTGATAATATTTTTTATCTGTGTAATATCTGTGTTATCTGTGTCATCTGTGCGAGCCTAAATCGAAAATCAAAAATGACAATAAATCAGTTATCCATATTTATGGAGAATAAGCGTGGTACTTTGCTGAATGTCTTGGACTTGCTTAGCAAGGAGGGGATTCAGATAATTGCGTCCACGATCTCCGATACTGCGGATTTCGGTATTTACCGTATGATCTGCAACGATTCAGCAAAGGCGTATAATGTGCTGAAGTCTCATAACCTGAATGTTCAACTTACTGATGTTCTCGGCATTCAGATCGACGACAAGCCTGGCGAGGCCGCCTCTGTTATCAGCAAGTTCACAAACCAAGGCGTCGATATCGCCTATATGTATAGTTTCGTGTTTGCTGGCAAGGGCTTGTTGATTATCAAGGCCAATCCTCTGGAAAAGGCCAAGGAGGTAATAATGCTGAACAAGATCGGCTTTATTACTGAGGGGGAATTGAGGTAGGGGGATCCCGTAATCACCAACAGCGCCAGCCCTGCGGGCTTCGGCGCAATCGGTTACTAATTGTACTGCCTTCCAGGCAGGGAGTTGGGGCTGATGTTTGGTGGACTAAAAATATTTGAGAACCTCTGTCTTGGGTGATGGAGGTTCTTTTTTTGTTGTTTTAATAATCATTTAGAGATGTAACCCTATTGGGGAAAATTGGAAACTCGTTGGAAAAAGTGTTGGTTTCTCACAAAACTCGTTGGGAAAAGTGTGTTAATTCGTCTAAAAGTCGCTTGAAAAAGTGTGGTTGTTTTATTAATTTGTTGTATGTC
The DNA here is from genome assembly GCA_045640025.1 of Bacteroidales bacterium. Taxonomy (GTDB): domain Bacteria; phylum Bacteroidota; class Bacteroidia; order Bacteroidales; family UBA3824; genus UBA3824. The sequence goes on along the minus strand of JAZUEG010000146.1, from coordinate 287 downwards.
AGGTATATGATAAAGAGGCTGTCCAAAAAGCGAGACAGCCTCTTTTTTTTTATGCGGCATTTTCAACTTCCCAAGGACGTTCCATTCTTTGAAATTCTACAATTTTAGTTTTCTTTTGGTTTTCTTTGACTAAATAGCGGCATATAGATGCGATAAACCGCATTTTCCTTAGGAAGTCGTCCCATTTGAAGCCTTTGAGCCTGCTGAGTTTCAGCAGATTGAAGGCTATGGCGAATATGCCGAAGTCCATATTGCACAGTTTTCCCCCTACATGGCGGAACCTTTTG
>JAZUEG010000145.1:0-3695 GCA_045640025.1 Bacteroidales bacterium | reverse complement strand
CTATAGCGGGCACGATGTTCTTCTCCTGATATTTGCCGGTCTGTCCGCACTTTAGGCCCGTGTAATACGGCGATCCGCACTTGAATACGTTGAAAACCTGCTTGCCGTCGTCGGTGCTTCCGGCCATTACGGCCTGCATCTTGTTGGATGCCAGAATGATGGGCGCCTCCATCGCTGATGCCTTGTCTATGAAAACCGAGTTGGTGTGTGTGTCGCTCTCGCCAACTACCACCGGCACGCCGCGCTTTATGATTCCGGCCTTCTCGCCGGCTATCGCCTTCAGGCTGTTGCCGAGAAACTGCACGTGGTCGAAAGCGATGTTGGTAATCACCGATACCAGAGGCGTTATGATGTTGGTGCTGTCGAGACGTCCGCCCATGCCAACCTCTATTACGCCCACGTCAACGCCCTCGTCCTTGAAGTACTGGAAACACATTGCGCTCGTCAGCTCAAAAAAAGACGGATGCTTGCTCATGAAGCTGTCCACGTGGCGGTTCACGAAATCGCAGACGTATTGCTCCGAGATCTTTTTTCCGTTTACGCGGATTCTCTCCTTGAAATCGAGGATGTGCGGCGATGTAAAGAGACCGGTCTTGTACCCGGCCTCCTGAAGCACCGACGCTATGAAGTTGGAGACCGATCCCTTGCCGTTGGTGCCGGCTATGTGGATGGTCTTGTATGAGCGGTGCGGATGTACGAAGTAGGAGTCCAGCGCCTCCGATGTACCCAGTCCGGGCTTGTAGGCGTCGCCTCCTATGTTCTGAAACACAGGCAATTGCTCAAACAGGAATTTCTCGGCCTCCTTGTATGAAAGGTTCATTTTGTGCTAAAGTTTTTTCTTGAGAAGAATCTTGTGAGCTATCTCGAAATCAGGTATTCCGTAGCCGTAGTCGCCGTTTGGCTTGTTGTAGATATTTCCGGCGGCCCTTACGGCGTTCAGTATCTCTATTACCGGGGCCTTGGGGTGAGCCTGTACCAGACACATTACCGCGCCGGCCATTATGGGACCTGCGAAGGAAGTTCCGTTGCTCCTGGTTATGCGGCCGTTGGCGCCCTGCACAGTGGCCCATAGTCCCTGGGCGCATACGTCGGGCTTTACTCTGCCGTCGTATGTGAGGCCTCTTGAGCTGAAGTATGCGAGCACACCGTCCTTATCCACGGCGCCCACAGCCAATACGCTGTCGGCGTCGGCTGGCGATGTCACCCATGGGAAACTTTCCTCGTCGCCACCGTTGCCTGCTGATATCGTTATTACTATACCCCTCGATGCCGCTATATCAGCTGCTATAGATCCTATTGTGGTGTTTCCGTCATTGTCTATGCGCTTGTAGTCCACATTGTCGTCGTCAAAGTCGTGGTATCCCAGGCTTGCGTGTATCATGTCCACGCCCAGGCTGTCGGCCACCTCAGCGCCGAAAGCAAAGTTGAACTCCTCCACTATGTTTTCGGTGGCGGCGTCCTCGGTCCTGAATAGGTAGACGCTTGCATCGGGAGCTGTGCCCACGAATTTTCCGCTCCAGTCGGCGGCTATGCAGCTAAGTACCATCATGCCGTGGGTGTCGGCGTCGTATACCGATGTGTCGCCATCCACAAAGTCGCGCACGCCCAGTACCCTGCCATCAGCGAAAAGCTTCTTGAACGATGGCAGCTCGTTGGCGTGGTAGAATCCGGCGTCCATTATGGCTATAGTTACGCCCTTGCCGGTAAAACCTGCGCTGTGCATCTTGTTTATGTTCAGCTGTTTGGCCTGGTTGGCGCCGTCGCCGTAGTTGTATATGTGCTTGTCGGCCATGGGCTTGCCCTTCACCTTGGGTCTCTTGATACCGCTGGCCTCGGTCTTGGGCTTCTCCACGTTTTTCTTCCACTCGTATTCGGTGTCTACAAACGACAACGCCATTAGCTGCTCCAGCTTCTCCTTCTCGCACTCCACCACTGCGCAGTTCAGCCACTTGGATACTCCGTGAATCCTGAATCCCAGTGTTCTCAGGCTGTCCACGTAGCCCATGTTTACAGGCAGGTCGAGCTCAGTGATGTCTATTTTGAATTTCTTACGGCGGTCTATGGCCTTCTGTGTGAGGAATTCCTCGGGCCTGTCTATCGAGTATCCGTTGTTGTTCTTGTCGGTGAACTTAACGGCGTATTTCTGGATCTCGCTTCGGCTGTCCATCTTGGTAGCCTTTGTGTAGTCGGTTACCTGATACTGTGCCAGTGCCTGCCCGCAGAATGTGGAGGCGGTTATGGCAGCTAATAGCAAACTTTTCTTTATCGCGTTCATCTTGGTGATTTTTTTATGGTTATCGTTTCAGTCGGTTGATTACGGCATATATCAGTATGGCGCCTATCAGGCCCTGCAGAAACCATACATAGAAAATCTCGTTGTGGAAAATCTCCACAGGCAGCAGCTTGCATATCCACCTTACCAGCAGACCGCCCAGCACGCCCAGTGTGAGGCTTACTATTGTATTTACCACGAGGCCGGTAGTGGGGATTCCGCGGTTCATGATTTTGCCGGCCACAAATCCGGCCGCCAGTACGCACAGTATCCATACAAATGGATGGTCTACTCCCATGTCGCGGATTATGGCGAACAGTTTTTGCTTGGATTCCTCCAGCTGAACAGCCGGCTCCTGCAATAATAATGTAAGTATTGTGTTCATTCTTATTGGTATTATTATTATATTTAATAGTGCAAAAATAGAATTTTATTTTGGATAAGACAAAAAAATCATTACCTTTGATTGGTGAAAATACAAAGAGAAAATAGCCATGATAAGAAAACTGGAACAAATAGTAGGCGAGGCATTCTGGATGGGCCGTCAGAAGCTCTCTGTGGCGTGTCCATACGATGCGCATACGCTCATAGCCGTAGAGATGGCCCGTCAGCAGGGCCTGGTGGAGGCTGTGCTTACCGGCAATATCGACCGCATCAGGCGCGCCGCCGAATATGCCGAGATCAAGCTCTCCAACTACGACCTCTGCGATATGCAGAACGAGGAGGCCGCTCTCCAGACCGCCTGCCGCAAGGTTCAGGTGGGCGAGGCCGATATCCTGATGAAGGGCCTCGTAACATCCGAGATGTATCTCAAGGCCGTTCTCAACCGCAACTCCGGTCTTATCGCCCTCGGCAACACCATCAACCACGTGGCAGTAACCGAGAATCCAAATACCGGCAAGCTCCTGATATTCGGCGACAGCGCCGTAATCCCAAGTCCCGACCTCAAGCAGAAACTCTCGATAGCCCATTCGCTTGTATGCATGAGCCGCCGCCTGGGCAACGACAATCCCAAGGTATCCATCGTGGCCGCCACCGAGCTCATCAGCAATGCCATAGTGGCCGGTCAGGACGCCGCCGTAATAGCCAAGATGAGCGAGCGCGGCCAGCTGCCCTACATTGCGGATGGTCCGCTGGGCCTCGATGTATCCATAGATCCCGAGGCCGCCGAAATCAAGCAGCTCCGCGGCTCCATAATGGGCGATGCCGATTGTCTGGTGTTCCCCGAGATAGAGGCCGGCAACGCATTCTACAAGGCCAACACCAAAATTGCGCATCAGCCCGTGGCCAGCATCCTCTCCGGCACCAAATCGCCCGTGGTGATGACCTCGCGCGCCGACAGTGTGGAGTCCAAGCTCTATTCCATAGCCCTCGCCATCCTGGCCGGTACGGTGGTTTAGCCAGCTAATACAGTATTTTTTTG
>JAZUEG010000144.1:0-1829 GCA_045640025.1 Bacteroidales bacterium | reverse complement strand
GGCCTCCAACTTGTTCCCAATTACATCGAGATCAATCCTAACAAGTGGACTACCGACAAGAAGAAGAACGACATGATAAAGGCTCTTCTCCACAACTATGTTGTTAAGTACAAGGAGGAGGAGTCTGTATACCGTCGTCAGAAATACAATTTCATGGTAGGAGATGAGTTGCCAGTAGGTATCGTTCAGCTCGCTAAGGTTTACGTGGCTATGAAACGTAAGCTCCGCGTGGGTGATAAGATGGCGGGCCGTCACGGCAACAAGGGTATTGTATCGCGCATTGTACGTGCCGAGGATATGCCATTCCTTGAGGATGGTACTCCAGTGGATATCGTGCTCAACCCTCTGGGTGTGCCTTCTCGTATGAACCTTGGACAGATCTATGAGACTGTTCTCGGATGGGCAGGCAAGCTGATGGGCTGCACATTCGCTACCCCAATCTTCGACGGTGCTTCGGTTGATGAGATCGGAAACCTCATGGAGCAGAATGGCCTTCCACGTTTTGGTAAGACATACCTCTACGATGGTGGTACAGGTGAGCGTTTCGACCAGCCGGCTACAGTGGGCGTTATCTACATGCTTAAGCTCGGCCACATGGTTGATGACAAGATGCACGCCCGTTCTATCGGTCCTTACTCTCTCATTACTCAGCAGCCATTGGGCGGTAAGGCTCAGTTTGGTGGTCAGCGTTTCGGAGAGATGGAGGTTTGGGCTATCGAGGCATTCGGTGCAGCTAATATCCTCCAGGAGATCCTTACCGTTAAGTCTGATGATGTTGTTGGCCGTGCCAAGGCATACGAGGCTATCGTTAAGGGCGATCCAATGCCAACTCCTGGTATTCCTGAGTCATTCAACGTGCTTTTGCACGAGCTTAGAGGCTTGGGTCTTAGCGTCAACCTCTCTTAATCGGGATATAGATTTTTATGATGCTGAGGTGACAGAATTTGCCACCTCGGCTTTATATATTTGAAAAAATTTTAACAAGTGCAACGAACATGGTAGCATTTCGCAAAGACAACAAGATCAAGAATAATTTCACCAAGATTACGATAGGCTTGGCCTCTCCAGAGGAGATTTTGGAGCGTTCAAGCGGTGAGGTTCTCAAGCCAGAGACCATCAACTATCGTACTTACAAGCCTGAGCGCGACGGTTTGTTCTGCGAGCGCATTTTCGGTCCTGTAAAGGATTATGAGTGCCACTGCGGTAAGTACAAGCGTATCCGCTACAAGGGCATTGTCTGCGACCGTTGTGGTGTGGAGGTTACAGAGAAGAAGGTTCGCCGCGAGAGAATGGGTCACATTCAGCTCGTGGTTCCTGTAGCTCACATTTGGTATTTCAAGTCTATGCCAAACAAGATTGCTTACCTTCTCGGTATCCAGTCTAAGAAACTTGATTCTATTATCTATTACGAGAAATATGTTGTTATCCAGCCTGGTGTAAAAGCTCAGGATGGTGTCAACAAACTTGATTTCCTTACAGAGGAGGAGTATATCGACATCATGGATTCGCTTCCAAGAGATAATGAGTATCTCGAGGATACCGATCCTAATAAGTTCATCGCCAAGATGGGTGCCGAGGCCGTTTACGACCTTCTCAAGGAGATTAATCTTGACGAGTTGGCTTATTCTCTCAGAGACAAGGCCAACAACGAGACCTCTCAGCAGCGCAAGTCTGAGGCTCTCAAAAGATTGCAGGTTGTTCAGCAGTTCCGTCAGTCGCCTGAGCACAACCGCCCTGAGTATATGATTCTCAAGGTGGTGCCTGTTATCCCACCTGAGTTGCGTCCTTTGGTTCCACTCGATGGTGGCCGTTTCGCAACATCCGATCTC
>JAZUEG010000143.1:0-2857 GCA_045640025.1 Bacteroidales bacterium | reverse complement strand
CATAAGCAAGGAGGGCGCCGTAATCAAGAGCCACAATATGTTCTCGAGCGTGATATCGAGCGCGTTTACGGTGGGTTTTGGCGGAAGCGCGGGACTCGAGGGTCCAACCGTGGTAACCGGAGCGGCCATAGGATCCAACATAGGCCGTCTGCTGCACCTCAACTACAAGCAGAAGCTCCTGATCCTGGGATGCGCCACTGCGGCGGCGCTGTCGGCCATGTTCAAGGCGCCCATCACCGGAACTATATTCGTGCTCGAGGTCTTCATGCTGGACCTTACGATGGCCAGCCTGGCCCCGCTGCTGATATCGTCGGTTACGGGAGTGCTGGTAAGCTATCTGCTCATGGGCACCAGTCCGCTGTATTTCTTCCACGCCAGCAACTGGTTTGAGGCGGGCGATATTCCTGTGTATCTGTTGCTTGGAGTAGTGAGCGCGGTATCGTCGGTGTATTTTACCAAGAGCTACATCTGGGTATCCAATCTGTTTAAGAAATTCAAGAATCTCTGGATAAAGTTTGCGATAGGCTGCGTATGCCTGGCCGCGCTCATTTACCTATTCCCGGCGCTGTACGGCGAGGGCGTCGACTCCATAAATTCGTGCATCAACGGCGAGGCCAATTTCGTATTCGGTGGCAATATGTTCTCGCAGTCGCTCCGCCAGAATCTCTGGATGGTGGCCCTGCTGCTCTGGGTGGTGCTGATGCTGAAGCCTATAGCCACATCGCTCACATTCGCGGCCGGCGGCGTGGGAGGTATCTTCATGCCGTCGCTCTTCACCGGAGCCTGCACGGGACTCCTCACGGCCGTTGTGCTGGTTCAGTTTGGGTTCAATGTCCAGCCAGCTAATATGGCACTTGTGGGCATGGCCGGCACCATTGGAGGCGTGCTTCATGCGCCACTCACCGCGGTGTTCCTGATAGCGGAGCTTACGGGCGGATACAAGCTCTTTGTTCCTCTGCTGATGGTTTCGGTGCTCAGCTACGTGATTACACGCCGTTTCATGCGCAACAGCATCTACACATTCCAGCTGGCACAGCGCAACGAGCTGATGACCCACCACGCCGACAAGAAGGTGCTCAACCTCATGAAGCTCGACCGCCTGATAGAGAAGAATTTCGCCGTAGTATTCCCCGAGGATTCGCTCCGTGAGCTCGTGAGGGCCGTGGAGGAGACTTCGCGAAACATCTTTGCCGTGGCCGACCGCGACGACAATACTTTCTACGGCATCATAAAGCTCGATAATATCAGAAACATAATGTTTAAGCCCGAGCTATACGACAAGATCTTCGTGAAGGACCTGATGTTCCGCCCCGACTACACTGTCCGCATCGACGAGAGCATGGACTCGGTAGCCACCAAATTCTCCAACAGCGACAAGTTCAACATCGCCGTGCTCGACGAGAACAACAAATACCTCGGCTTTGTATCCCGTGCCAAGGTATTCTCCCAGTACAGGATTATGAGCAAGCAGCTAAGTGAGGAGTAAGATTTTTTATCAGCTGATATAATCCATCCTGAATAAATCCGCCAAGACTGGACTGACTCAGCTCCTGAATGGCCCGGAAAGTCCAGACAAAACCGTATGCAAATACAAACAGCCATGTAAGCATTCCCTCGATGTTGGTGAGCAATGTATGCTGCTTGAGCGAGAGATGATCCCATTCGTATGAGTATGGCATGGCCGAAAGCCGTTTTTCCATTATATTGATAAATGTAAACTTGGAACCGTTAAGACGCTTGTAGCTGTTGATCTTGGCTCTCCAGATAAACGTGAGCACTATGCACAGTAAACACGCGAACGACAATACCGCAAAATTCTCCTTCGGCAGCAGGAAACACGCCGCCACGAGGGCAGCATTCACTGTCAGGAAAAACGAATTGGACGACGCCCTCTGCTTGCTAATCTCCTCCGCCGACGATATGCACTGCTTGTACTGGTCGAAGAGCTTGGCAGAATCCTTAGAGTTCATATCTTCCTCGAACTTTTTCTCTACCAGCCCGGCCGACTTTGACATGAAACCGCCTATTGTTGCCAATGCCAACCATTTGCTCAGCTGATTTTCCGACTTTATGACCGAACCCCTAACGGTAAGAATCTTCAGCCAGCTAATAAGACGCACAATTGCATTGGGAATAAGTTTCAAGAATATTCCAAACTTATTCAACCTCACATTGTCGGTTTTCCATGTGCCAAGAAAATCTACAAATTCCTGAACAAGCTCTTTGTTGTTCTGCAAGTTGGAAACCAAAGACTTCTTTGCACGTTCGTTACATTGAATATTTTTATTGTCCAAGTATTTACCGAATATTTTTAAAGATTCTTCCATAGCAATTCATTATTGATTATTCAACACAATCTTGAAAAAATCCTCCTCTCCCCTACTCCACAAACTCAAAGTTCTCCTTTCCGGCGGCGAGCTCGAAATGGAGTTTGGCTATTCCGAGGTCGGTTTCGGTGTAGCTGTGGCCAAGGAGGGAGAATTTCTTGGTGGCTCTCACTTTGTTGGGTGATATGTATTCGAAATGGAATTTCTGCTGATTGAGGGCTGTGGGGGCTTTCAGGGCTGATTCTACGCCTCTTATGAACCACTGGGGCGAATCGGCGGCGGCGTTAGATACCTGGTCGATGGTCTTTGCCTTGTGGTTGCGGCCGGGCTGGTCGCCGTAGCCGAGGGCTATCATGCAGACGAGTTTCTCGTTGTCGGATTTCTGGTAGGCGTCCTTTATGTTGTTGTATGTGAGGCCCACCCAGCAGGTATTGAGCCCGAGCTGCTGGGCCAGCAGCACCAACTGCTCGCCGTAATAGCCCGCGCGCTCCTTCAGGCCATCAAGTCGGATCGTAGCCATGTCGTTCTGT
>JAZUEG010000142.1:0-1572 GCA_045640025.1 Bacteroidales bacterium | reverse complement strand
TGATAGCGGCCTACATCTGCGGATACAAGATTACTGCCGACGACCTTGCAAATTTTCCCGACAAGATAAAACCAGCGCAATCGGACAGCGATACCGGCGTGGTGATTGTAATTAACTCTGTGACAGATGCTTCGGCTATCTGCAATATAGTGACCGCCGGAAACAGGATGGCGATAAATCCCGCTTCGTGGAGCCTGGATACTACTCGCCATCAGCTGAACGACTCGATATACGCAAGGCTGGATACTGCAAGCAATGTGCTGATAATAAGCGGCATGGATGCCCGGAACTATTACAGCGAGAAGCTCGGAATGCTGTTTCCGGAGGGCTGCCTGCATCTGTATGAGCTGGATATCTGGGGCGACGCGATAAGGGAGAATATGAAGGTGAGGGCTCAGAAAGTGATGAAATAATTTTTTTGTTTTCTCGAAAATTATCTTTATTTTTCAGACCTGAAAAAATTACTTAATCAATTACTGAATATGAAAAAGATAATTATATCAGCGTTTCTGCTGATGCAGTTTGGGCTGGCAACGGCTCAGAACGTGGAGACAAGCATGGCCGGAGGCAGCCTGAAGAGCGCCATAGAGGCCGCCGAGCAGAGCAAGGAGACTATCACCGAGGCTTACGGCCCTTACAAGTTCGGCATGAGCGAGAAGGAGTTTGTGAAGGCCACTAAGGCCGCCATCAAGGAGAAGAAGGCCACGAGAAACTCGATAGGCAATGTTGAGTTTGTGAATTATTTTCCCGACGGCCGCACTTACAGTGTTATTTTAGCTAATGCCGTTTTTTATCAGGACAAGCTCTGCGGTCTTGATTTCGTATTCGAGAGGTTCGATTCGGCCATCTCCGACATCATCCTGAATGAGATAATGCAGGCCGACAGATTTGCCGAGATGGATAAGTACACCAAGACCGACGGCATTACCTACATCAAGGACAATCCCCAGGTGGACCTGAGCCGCGGCTCGATCTCTTACGTGAACGCCCCGGTAGTAAACCAGAAGGCCAAGGAGAATATGGAGAAGAACACGGGCAGCAGAAGGGCGTTCTAAGGGGGAATTACTCCCACGCATCAAGGTCCGCGGCCACATCGGGCATCTCGTTTCTGTGGAACTCGGGGTCCTCGCCTTTCTTGAGCTTGGCCATGTAGTCCTTGATAAGGAACACAACCTTTGGCGAGAGCCAGACTAAGGCTATCAGGCTCAGGATGGTCATGGTGCCCTGGAAAAAGTCTACTATGATCCAGATATCCTGGAGATTGAGCAGACTGCCAATTATGATAAACGCGCCGGTTGCTATCTTCATGATTACAACCGGCTTTTTGTTGTCGGTAAGGAACTTGATATTGATCTCGGAATACAGATAATTGGCTATGATGGTGCTGAAGGCAAAGAAGAGAACAGCTAATGACAGGAAATCGTTTCCCCAGCTGCCCACCAATGTATCCATGGCGCTCTTGGTGAGGGAGATGCCATCGAGTCCCGAATCGTATTTGCCCGAGAGCAATACGATAAAGGCCGTGCAGCTGCAGATTACGAGTGTATCCACAAATACGCCTATCGACTGGAG
>JAZUEG010000141.1:0-8341 GCA_045640025.1 Bacteroidales bacterium | reverse complement strand
ATCAACATATAGTGGAGATCCTCCTTGATGCCGAGGCCGCTGAGCAGAGATGCCGCGTCGCTCTCGGCATTCCATCCGTCGAGCTCGGCAAAACGGTTTTCGAGCTCGGCGGCGCGCTCGCCGTCGGCATCGCTGAAGTCTGGCTTGGCATAGAGGGCGTCCTTCTCCTCCATGATTTTCCAGAGCTCCTCGTGACCCATGATTACAGTATTGAGCACTGTGCATGAATCGTATGCGAAGTGGTCCTGGCGGAGCACTGAGAGACGCTCGCCGTGGCCAAGCTGTACGCTGCCGCGGGTGCTGTCGAGATCGCCGCTGATGATTTTCAGGAATGTTGACTTGCCGGCGCCGTTGGCACCGATTACTCCGTAGATGTTGCCGTCGTTGAATGTAAGGTTAACGTCCTGGAAAAGTATACGTTTGCCAAACTGTATGGCGAGATTTGATACTGTTATCATTTATGTACTTTCTTCGTGTGAGTTTAATTATGGCGCAAATTTAATAAATAGATTTTGGATTAGCAAATTTTTGTTGCGGTGAGGTCTTTTTACATTTTTTTTATTTTTTTTCGTCTTATATTTGTATGTTACATTTGTATTAGATAACTTTGCTTGTGCTAATAGTTTACAATAACGTTTATTACAGAATCGGCTTATGATATATGATGAAACAGTAAAATTGCAGAATGGCGTGGTGATGCCCAAGCTTGTATACGGCACATGGCAGATCCCGGCAGCTGATACAATAGATTGTGTATCAGCTGCACTGAAAACCGGATACCGCCACATAGATACCGCCCTGGCATACGGCAACGAGAGCGGCGTGGGCATGGCCATCAGAAAATCGGGAATACCGAGGGAGCAGATTTTCGTGACCACCAAGGTGCCGGCCGAGATCAAGTCGGTGGAGGGCACTATAGAGTCCATCAAGACATCGCTCAACAACCTGAATCTCGAATACATAGACCTTCTGCTGATACACGCGCCCATGCCCTGGAACCTGATACGCGGGGCCAAGAGGTTTTTCAAGGAGAATCTCGAGGTATGGGGCGTGATGGAGAAATTCTATGCCGAGGGCCGCATACGCGCCATTGGTGTATCGAACTTCAAGGCCAACGACATCGACAATATATCAGCTAATAGCAAGATAGCTCCCATGGCCAATCAGATAAAGGTGCATCCCGGAAGCTCAGCCGCCATTACGCTGAAGGCCACCCAGGAGCGGGGCATTGTGCCGATGGCTTACTCGCCGCTGGGCCACGGCAAGACTCTCAGCGACAAGTATGTGATAGAGCTGGCCGAAAAATACGGTGTATCGCCGGCGCGCCTGTGCCTCAGATATTCGTTGCAGAAGGGCTGCTGCCCGGTGGTGAAGACTGTGAGCGAGGAGCGGATGCGCGAGAACGGCGAGCTGGATTTCGCCATCAGCGACAACGACATGAAATTCCTGTCGTGCCTGGGCACTATGAAGAATCTGAAAAAACATCTCCAGTAAATACACAAAAAAAAGCTGACGGTCAAGAATTTGCCGTCAGCTTTTTTTGTGCCTTATTCTCCCTGAAGCTCCTTGATGGATGTATGGATGTATGTCTCGAGCTTGCGGATGTTTATGGTGATATTTGTGATATCGTAGTTGTGGATGTTGGTGAGTATCTCGTTGGCTATCTCCACGCCCTTGTCGATGTGGTAATGCGCCGACTGCTCCTTGAACTTGGTGACAAACTGAGTGAGAGTGTCGAACGACATATCGCTCTTCATGTTCTTGTATTCGGGGATTACGGCAAACTTGAGCACCGATATGTATTCGCGCATGGAGTCGCTGCTCTTCTTGCGCGATGGCTTGTCCACTCTTGGAGAATCCACCGATGCCGACGGCTTTTCGGCCTCCATTTCCTGTGATTTTGCTATAGGCATTGTGAATGTGAACACGCTGCCCTTGCCGGTCTGCGATTCCACAGAGATGGTGCCGCCCAGCTGATCGGCCATCTTGCGGGCAAGAGCGAGTCCGGTCTTGGCGCCGGCATTGCCAAAGAGCGATGCCTTCTGCTCATCAGATAGGCCAGTTCCGGTGTCGCTGACTGCAAACTTGATCCTGATGCCGGCCTCGGCGGTCTGCTCGGTCTGCAATCGCAATGCCACGGTGCCGTGCTGAGTGTACTTAACGGCGTTTGACAGCAGGTTGAATATTATCTGGCGGATACGCACCTCCTCTATATGCACCTTGGCGGGAACATTGCTGTCGGCTACAAAGGTATACTGGAGTTTCTTCTCCTCGGCGCGTGTGCGGAATATCTCGAATACATCGCGGGCCAGCGATACTGGATTTATGGTCTTCTCGCTCAGCTTGTTGCCGGCCTCCACCTCGGTGAGTTTCAGCACGTCGGTGAATGTCTCGTTTACAAAGAGGGCCGTATTCAATACGTCCTTCAGCTTGCCGGAGTTCTCATTGTCGGGGCTATTAGCTACCAGCTCCTCACAGCTGCGGAGTATGTGCTCCAGCGGAGACTTGATTTCGGTGGTCATGCCGAGTATGAACTCGCTCTTGGCCTTGCTGCCCGATTCGGCGCTGTTCTTGGCGCGCTTAAGTTTGTTTTCAGCTATCTTCTGCCTTGATATGTCGCGTACCACCACGAGAACCTTGTCGCCATCGCAGGATACAAACCTGGCCTCGTTGAATACCTGGCACTGCGGATCGTCTTCCTCCTGATATTCGGCGTACTGCTCCTCGCCGGTCTTGCGTACTGTATTGAATGCCACGAGATATGGCAGCAGGATATCCGGGCGCAGAACCTCGCGCATGTTTTTGCCGATGTAGGCGTTCTGCTCGTTGACCGGCAGATTGGGGATGCGCGCAAATAGGTAATTGCCCTTGCCATCGAGCAGGAACACCGATTCGGGCAGTATGTTGATGATGTCGTTGGATGCGGTGTTGTATATCTGCTTGTGCTCATCAGCTATCTTGCGCTCGGTGATGTCTTCCACTATCATGATGCCGCCGTTCTCGAGATTGGTGCCGGTGTGATAGCGGTACGACTTGATGGATACCGATATGAACACCTCGCCCGATGGAGTATTCACCTTGATCTCCTTCTTGAACATCTTGGCTATATTGTCGCTGTCGGTGTCCTTGCTTGGGTCGTAGCCCTCAAAAGCCTTCTGAGGGATTACGGAATAGAGGTCCTGGCCCACAATGTTCTTGTTCTTGAGCTTCATTATATGGCCGAAGCCCTCGTTTACGGCTGTTATAATAAACTTGTCGTTGAACTGGACAATGCCCATAGGAGTCTTGTTGAAGAGGAGGTGGTATTTCTCCTCGGAGGCGCGCAGCTCGTTTTCAGCTATCTTGCGCTCCTGAATCTCCTGCTCCATACGTGTATTGTTGAGCGCGAGGGTGGTGTTGTTCTGGAGTTTCTCCTTGTATCGGTGATAATAGAGTATCACCATTGCTATTACGAGTATTATCACCACTATCAGCAGGATTACACTGCGGGTATACGCCTTCTTGGCTATCTGGAGCATCTCGTTCTCGTGGGTCATCTCCATCATCTCCATCTCCTTCTCCCTCTGCTGACTCTCGAGGCTTATCTGGAACTCGGTGAACTGCTCCTGTTTCTTGATGGTGTAGATGCTGTCGCCGGTCTCGGCAAAACGCTCGCAGTACTGGAGAGCCAGGTCCTTCTCGCCCCTCATCTTATATATATTGTATATGAAATAGCAGGCGCGGTGTTTTATCATCACCTCCTCGGTGCCGTGCTGAACCTCCTCCATCTGGGCGTCCTGCAATGCTATGAGCGAGTTTTCGAGGGCGGCGCTGTAGTCCTTGTTGCGGTATTGCAGACGGGCAAGCTTGTTGCGGCACACCAGTGCGTCGTGCACCATTTTGCATGACTGGAAGAGCTTGAGCGCCAAGTTGTAATATGTGGAAGCCTTGGCAAATTCGCCAGTGGAGAAATATGTATCGCCCAATGCCATGTATGTACGCGCCATGCTTGCATTGTCGTCTTCCTTTATGTAGTTCTCAAGGTTCAGGTCCAGCAGATTGAGAGCAGAATCGGGCAAGTCGATATGGGTGTATGCCCGTGCCAGGTGTATGTTGATGTCGATGGACTTGTGGCCTATGCCGAGCGAATCGAAAATCCTCTTGGCCTGCATCATGTATCCTATGGACGCCTCCTCGTTGGTGAAAATCGAAATCTGTCCGAGAGTAGACAGCGCGTCGGCCAGAGCCTCATCGCACTGGTATTCCTGCGACAGCTTAATGGCCTTGATGCAGTATTGCTCGCCGAGGTCGAAAACCTCCTGCGCATGATACGTCTTGGCTATATCCACAAGGCACTCGGCGGTTTTGGCTGCCTCGTTAAGCCTGGTGTAGATCTCGAAACTCTTGAAATACGATTCCATGGCCATGTAATACACACGTGTCTGAAAATAACACTCGCCCAGAGTATTGTACGCAATACCCATTGCGAGAGAGTCGTGCGCATTCTCGGCCTTGCTCTTGGCCTGTGCGGCCAGCTCCAACGCACTGAAAGGCTGATTCTTGCACAGCTCCTTGCTCTGCGCTATCAGGTTCTGGAACGATGCATCGTCCAGCAGGTCGTCGTTTCCGCTGGCCACATCGCCGGCATTCTGCGCCGCGGCCGGCACAGCCATCAGCAATGCCGCCATTGCCCATAATATTGGCAAAACTCTTAATCCCTTGCTCATGATGTTTTTATTATTTCTCATTTTCCGTGTACGTATGTTTTTTTTGTGCAGCTAATGGGGTTTTATCATGCTCCCGCGCCCTGATATGGTATTGTGAATCTGAAATCCGATCCCTGGTTTACAGTGCTTGAAACGCTAATTACGCCGTTCATGCACTTTACGAGCTCGTTGGCTATCGACAGGCCGAGACCTGTGCCTCCGTACTGACGGCTGGCACCCTCGTCGCCCTGCCTGAAACGCTCGAATATCACCTTCAGCTTGTCGTCCTGGATTCCTATGCCGGTATCCCTTACGTAGAATGTGAGCGAGCAGTCGTCGATGATGGAGCCTATCTCTATGCTTCCCTTCTCGGTGAATGTCACGGCATTGGATATCAGCTTGCGCAGAGCCTGACTTATATACTGGCTGTCGGCATATATCAGCGACTTGTATTCATTAACAGGCTTGCTGCGGAGTATCTCTATCGGCTTTCCGCATTCAGCCGTCATATCGCTGAGATACGCAAACGCCTCCTCCACAATATTGTTGATGCTGCATATTTCATGCCTTATTTTTATCTGACCGCTCTCTATCTGCGACAGCTCCACAATATCATCGATTATGTCGAGCAGTTTCTTGCAGTTGTGGTATATAGTGCCGAGATATTCATGATGCTTGTCCTTGTGGATTCCGGCCTTTATCATCTGCACAGTACCACTTATTATATTTACAGGAGTGCGGGTCTCGTGGGCAATATTCTGCAGGAAAATCGTCTTCAGGTTGTTGGACTGCTCGGCGCGCGTCTTCTGCTCAAGCAGCTCAGCCTGATAGTGACGAATCTCGGTAATGTCGCTTGATATTATCTGCACCACCTTCTCGCCGAAAAAATCGTTGATAGGCTGCATGGTCGACATATAGCACCTCTCGTGTCCGCCTATCTCGAGAGTCACCCTCTGAGTAATGGGCTGACCGGTCTTGCACACATGAGCCACGTGGTCGAGGTTCACGAGTTTCTGGGCCGGTATTATCTGGCGCGAATTGTCCATTATCGAAATCTCGTCTTCCTCAAAGAGCTCCACGGCGGTATTGTTCAGCATTACGATATTGCCATCAGCATCCACCACTATAATAGGCTGAGATATGCCGTTGAAGAGTGCCTTGTATCTGTTCTCGCTTTCGGCCAGCTCACGGCGCGCCTTCAGCAGGCGGTCGATATCCTGCATTACGCCCAGTATTCCTATAAACTTGCCCGACTCGTCCTTTATCAGGGTCTTGTTTATGATGTATTCCTTCACGGTACCGTCGGCGCATTTTATGGGGCCCTCGTAGGTCTGTATGCCCTTGTCCTTTATCAGCTCGATATCCTTCTCCTGATAAAAATCCGCATACTCCTTCGGGAAAATCTCCTCGAGCTCCAGCGCGGTCTTGCCTATTATGGTCTCGGGCGATACTCCTATTATAGTCTGCGCATAGCTCTTGTTGCATAGCAGATAATGGCCCTCCATATCCTTGTAGAATACCGGAGTAGGTATCGCGTTCACCATCATCTGGGTAAACCTGAGATTCTGCAGCACCTCCTGAGACCGGCGCTTGCTGAGGCTGGAGTTCGACGATACAAAATGCGCCACAAACGAGTCGTGCTTGATGCTGAACACCGTGGCGTGGAATGTGTCGTCGCCTTCCTGTATCTCTATATCAATAGTGTCGAGAGTCTTGGCGGTAGACGATACTGTCTGCAGCCACATCTTAGATTTCAGCAGGCTGAGTGTCGAATTGCTCTTGCCGATAATGTCGCGCGGCTCCGAGTGGAAATATTCGGCAAACTGGCGGTTGATTCTGGTAAACACAAAATCCGTAGGCAAGCCGTCGTCGCCGCACACCAGCGAGCCCGCAAATGCCGGCACCTGCAGAGTATCGAACATTATGCCGAACATCTTCTCGGCATCGTGCAGGCTTTCCTGCGGATCGGTGTCGCCAAGGTTTGGGGAAGCTTTTCCCGGAGTCCCGAATACCATGAAACGGCGCAGTGCGCGCTTCAGCTCCAGGTTTTCCTTCTGAAGCTTTTCCAGCGACTGGCTGTATTCTATGATGTCGTCGTCGTAGAGTTCGGTCATGTCTTTGTTAGTTTAATATTATGCCCAATAGCATCTGAGCCTGTTCGTAATAGTGGTTTACGCCGCTGTTTTCCACAAAAGGCTTCAGCGTGGTGATGGTCTCCTCCAGCAGTTTCACGCAGTTGGAGTATTCATCATCATCTATACCGCTGTTTTTCTCGTAGATATAGTATTCCACGATGTTCAGGTTTATGATGGCAGATGTGATTATAGTCTCCAGGTCGGCCTCATTGGCGCGGTCGTTTTCCAGCAGAGACTTTCCCTCCTCGTAGCAACGGCGAGCCTCCTCCATATTCTGCATCGAGTAATACATCTTGCCGAGATTGTTGAGCGTGCCCACCATAGTATACGCCGGCATCTCGCCCGATGTATAGAGGTCCTTGCTTATGGAGAGAGCCGTCTTGTAATACTGCTCAGCCTGCTTGTAATCGTCGATATCGCAGCTGAAGTTTCCCACCTGGCAGAATGCGTCGGCCGCAATGGAATAATACTTGAAATCCACATACTCGGCGCCGTAATAGTAATTCCGGGCGGCAGTCAGCATGGCGTCGCGGGCCTCCTTCTTCTTGCCGAGCTCGCTCAGGATCAGGGCCTGGTTGTGGTAGGCGTCGGCCTCGGCCAAACTCTTCCATTCCAAGTCATCGCCTTCCCAAGTATCCTGCTCCTCAAGGTTGATAATAAGCCTGTTCATCAGCATCAGGGCATGTATCAGGGCATTGTCCTTGCGGTAAACAGAGGCGAGTTTCTGCACGGTATTCACATAGCCGGGATATTCAAGGTGGGGAGATTGAGATATCAGTCTGTTTCTCTCATCAAGGCTCTTGCGGTAATACTGTTCCGAGAGCTCCAGACTGTCTATCATGTCGTACACATGACCCAGATTGTCGTAGCTTTCGGCCAGCAGGCGCGATGTTTCTCTTCCGCTGGCAAATCCCTGACGTATCTCCAGCGATTGCTCCAAATAGTAAATGCCGAGGTCGTAGTCCTGTGTGTCCACGTAATACAGTCCGTAGTTATTCAGGATATCGGCCCAGAGAGTGGAATACGCATTGGTTTTCCCTATCAGGTATTTGCGTATCTGATATGCCGTCTCGAAAAACGGCTCGGCTATGTCGTATTTGCCCATGGCCATATACTGGAGCGCGAGATTATTACAGATCTTGGAATATTCAGCATTCTCCATGTCGTTCATATTGGCCTTGGCCCTGAAAATGGAGAGAGCCTGCTCCATATACTTGAGCGACGAATCGGCATTGCCGTATTTTCTGTATATATTTCCTATATTGCTGAGCACCTGCGCATAGTGTATCGTATATTTGGGATGCTCCCTTACCACACCCGATAGAGTACGGGCCGCGGCCTTGTAATTGCTTATGGCCTCTGGAATATCGTTACACGATTCGTAAACCGCGCCCAAACTGCTAAGCACCATTGCCCTCTCGGCATCATAGGCAATGTCCATCGCACGCGACAATACCTGATACGTATACAGCGCCTCATCATATTTGGCAATGGCCACGCTCGGACTGTTCCAGGCCTTAT
>JAZUEG010000140.1:0-1912 GCA_045640025.1 Bacteroidales bacterium | reverse complement strand
ATCATCCTGTAGCCTATATTCTCGCGGAAGTTTTCTAAAAATTTCATGACGCAATTTTACTAAAAAAATCTTAAATTCTTACGCAAAAGAAGTAATTTTTTTGTGAAGAATCAAAAAATTACCAGCCCATGGGGCCGTTGTATCTGTCGTACATATAATAAGGACTCATGTTTTGAGCCTTTCTTACCTCAAAACCTATTGACAATGATTCTGTTATGTTGAAATTGGCGCCAAATGTTGCCATGTATCTGTCCTTGTTGAAATATGGCGAGAGCGCGTTGTTGCCGTTGTCGAGATTCTTGGCGTAGATTATGCTTCCGTATATCATGCTCCTTGGCGAGAGCTGATAGCTTGCCGATGCCGAGTAATAGTTGGTTACGGTGTGGGTTTTGATTTTTTCGCCATTAGCTGCCAAACCCTCCATACTGCTGAGATTCAGGGTAGAATACATCATGCCCATGCCTATGGATACGTGCAGGCGGTCGGTGGCTTGGTAGCTAATGGCGGGATTGATGTACTGCGCCATTCCGATGGTGGAAAACGATGTACCCATGTTGATGTTGGTGGATATCCTGCTGCGGTCCAGCACCTTGCGCTGAGGCAGAGTGGTGGGCGCCTGCGAATAGTCGTTGGGGTTGTTGAGGTAATTGTATATGAAAGTGGAATCCACGCTGGAGCTTGTGATCTCCTGTGCGTGGGCTGTGGATACCATTATGGCGGCCGCGATGGCCATGATAATTTTTCTCATTTGTGATGCTTTTTAATTTGGCGTAAAGATATGATTTTTAGCTAAAACTATAAAATTAAAAAAAGATAATTTTGTTAAAAAAACTATTATTTGGAAATTTTTTTTCATTATTTGTCATTTTTATTTGGAGTTTGCGAAATAATTACTTAGATTTGCAGTACTCAAAAAAGGCAAACAAGGAAAAACATACCAAAATTACAAAACCAATAAAACAACAGAAATGGAAAGTTTGCATATAGCGGAAAGCGCTAAGAGTCCGTTCATCAACTTCGATTGTGACAATGGATTCTTCGAGATAAGAGGTCGTTCGATTATCGAGAACACATTCTCATTCTATGAGCCTGTGTTCAAGGTACTTAGCGATTATGTAAAAACACCTGTCGCCAAGACCACTGTACACCTCTCGCTGGATTACTATAATACTTCGTCGCAGATTTGGATTTACAATATCCTCAAGGAATTCAACAAGATAAACGACATCCCGGGCAAGGAGCTTAATATCACTTGGTTTTACAGCGACAGCGACCTGTTGGATGCCGGCAAGGATTTCCAGAATGTATCGAAGGTTCCCATCGAGCTCAAGGAGTCGAAGGGCTACGACGATGGCGCCGACGAGGTAATTTAGTTAGTTTATCAACATCAGCTAATAAATTGACCGGCATTGAGTTGTGCCGGTTTTTTTATGTAAAACTATAAACAGTAATCAAAATGGATTTTACCCAAAAACTCAGCGGCGCCAGACTGCGCCACTGGACAGGCGTACTGCTCTTGGCGGTTGCGCTTGCCATAGTATGGATAACGGGCGGACCGGCCAAGAGCTCGCAGACCGGTATCTCGGTACTGTACATCGCAATGCTCGCCACAGGTTTCGCCATCTGGTACGGACACAATAATTACGACAAGACCGCCGAGATCCTGAAACCCAAATCTGACGACGAGGAGAAACAGGACAATTATCTGAGAGCCACCAATTTTAGAGGCGTGCTGATATTCGGCGCCGGAATCCTCGACCTCCTGCTCTGGATAATTTTCGGAATGGATCAGTTTGGCTACACATCGGCCGTGGCGCTCATCTTCATGCTGGTGCTTGCGCCGTCGGAATCCAAGTTCGAGAACGATTTTTACGAGCCGGTTTACCTCGACGAAGTCGGATCGTAGCCATGT
>JAZUEG010000139.1:0-4654 GCA_045640025.1 Bacteroidales bacterium | reverse complement strand
GTGTGTATTGCCAGAATTATGCCATCAGCCAGAACAAACCTGAAAAACAGGAGATTACAAGTTACGAGAAGGCCGTAACCAAGATAGCGGAATATCTCTGCCAGGGCATCAATACGGTGGGTTTCGTATCGCCCAGCCATCAGCTATTCCAGATGAAAACCATCATCGACATGCTCCACAAGCGTGGATACCATCCCACTATTATATATAATACCAACGCCTACGACGATCCGATGACTCTCCGCGAGCTGGAGAGCTATATCGACATCTACCTTCCCGAC
The DNA here is from genome assembly GCA_045640025.1 of Bacteroidales bacterium. Taxonomy (GTDB): domain Bacteria; phylum Bacteroidota; class Bacteroidia; order Bacteroidales; family UBA3824; genus UBA3824. Next base: position 4,373 of record JAZUEG010000139.1, on the reverse strand, counting down.
TACAAGTATTCTTCCGAGTGCCTGGGAGTCAAGTATTCAGGCGCGCCCAATTATCCCGAAGCGGCGCTCATGGCGCTTCAGGAGATGTATTATCAGAAGGGTTCCCGTCTGGAGCTCGATGACAATGGCATAGCCGAAAAAGGTCTGATAATCAGACATCTGGTATTGCCCAACAACGTAGATAACTCCATAAAGGCGCTTGAGACCATAGCCTACGACATATCGCCCAGAATCCATTTGTCGCTGATGGCGCAGTATTTCCCCGAATACAAGGCCAAGGAGATTCCAGAGCTAAACCGCACAATTACGGCCGAAGAATACGAGGCAGTCTGCAACAGGGCAGAGGAGCTGGGACTGGTGCGCGGTTGGCAACAGCAATTATCAAGCAACGAGAACTACCGGCCCGATTTTCAAAAAGATGGAAATCCTTTTGAAAAAAGTTGAAAAAAAATGATGTTTTTGCATTGTATTTGCTAACTTTGAAAAATGAAAAACCCCTTAAAAATTAATTCACTATGAGTATTTTCAAATTCGCCAGCAACTTTAAGGTTACCGGCAAAATGAACGTAGCCTTCGTAGAGATTTTTGTAGTTCTGGTAGTGGCCGGCGCCATCACTCTGGGCATTGCCAAAGAATCTATGAAGAGTCTCGAATTTATGGGAAAGAATGTTTTCCCTCAGAACGAGCTTGCGCAGAGCATCAAGTTCAATCTCGCCATGGCGGTCAATTACGAGAACCAGTATCTCACATCGCGCGGCGACGACAACAAAAACAAGGCCATTGCCCTTTTCGACATTGCCAAGAAAAGTCTGGCCGAGATAGAGAAACTCGATGCAAGCGGCGACAACAATGTTATCAAGGACCTCCGCTCCACAATGGACGATTTCGAGAAGAAGAGCTACGAGCTCATCGCTCTTGTTCAGCAGCTCGACGCCAACTATCAGGACGCAGAGGACCTCAAGAAAGAATTTACTCAAGACTATATCGATATCCGCAACGCCCTCTCAAGGCTCAATCTCAAGAATCCTCTTGAGAATCAGCGCCGTATGGCACAGATAAGCGATATCATCCTCAAGTTCGACAACTGCAACGCGCGCTGGACCGACAAGAACTCTCTTGATATGGTAATCGAGAGCCTCAGAGCCAAAAACATGGATGTAAAGAGCTGGGCGGCAAGCGTAGGATGTCAGCACCAGTATGCCGACGCAATGATGAAATTTGACGCCATCCAGGAGAAGTTCAACAACTATTATTCTATCCAGAATACATACAACGAGCTCTACGCAGGTCTCGCCGTACTGCTCGGCAAAACCAACAAGAATGTGGACGCCCTCGTGAAATCGGCCGCCGAAAAATCCATGTCGTCGGTTACAGGATTGGGCGAAACCCTCATGAAGATTATCAACATCTTCGTGATAATCGCAGTTGTGATATTCCTGATATGCGTAATTACCGCCCGCATCATCCGCAAGCATGTAGGCATACGCGCCGAGGCCACGGTTTCCAGTGTGGACCAGATAGCCAACGGCGACCTCACCCACAAGATCCAGGTGGAATCGGGCGATGAGTTTGGTCAGATAGGCAACTCTGTAAACGCCATGTCGGAGAAGCTCCGCACCATCATCCACAACATCAACGAGGGATCCAACAGCATAAATACCACAAGCGCCGAGATAGCCCGCGCCGCCCAGATGATGAGCGAGAATGCCGGTATGCAGGCCTCATCGGCCGAGGAGGTTTCGTCGTCCATCGAGGAGATGAGCGCCGGAATCAACCAGAACTCAGAGAACGCCCGCGCCACCGAGATTATAGCCCAGAAGGCGCTCAAGAATATCCGCGAGAGCTCAGAGGCTTCTCAGCAGAGCATGGCCGCCATGAAGGAGATTGCATCAAAGATTTCCATTATCGACGATATCGCATTCCAGACCAACATCCTGGCGCTCAACGCCGCCGTAGAGGCTGCAAGAGCCGGCGAGCAGGGCAAAGGTTTTGCAGTTGTGGCAGCTGAAGTGCGCAAATTGGCCGAGCGCAGTGCAACCGCCGCCGCCGAGATCGACAAGGTTTCCAAGGAAGGCGTGGCCATCAGCGAGAAGGCCGAGCGTCTGCTCTCAGGCATTATTCCTGATATCGAGAAAACATCCGACCTCGTGCGTGAGATTTCAGCGGCATCCAGCGAGCAGAGCAGCGGAATCGGACAGATAAACACCGCAGTCCAGCAGCTCAACGAGATTACACAGAAATACGCCGCATCGGCCGAGGAGCTTGCCGCCACAAGTCAGCAGCTCGCCGCCAAGAGCCAGGAGCTCCGCGAGAGCGTAGGATTCTTCAAGCTGAGCGACAAGGTGATGAACGCATCCACATCGCCCACGCTTACAAGATCGAGTGTAAACTCATCGTTCTTCAAGAGCGACAGCAATACCAGCGAAAAGGCCAAAAAGCCAGCCACAACTTCACGCCGCAGTTCCTCAACCGGCACTGCCAAAACCGCCAAAAGCACCAAGCCTGCATCAGCCACATCAGCTACACGCAAGCCAGCTGATACAAGAAAGAAGAAAACCGCTGCTGATACCACAACACCTCCGCCATCATCGGTTTTCGTGGCTCCCAAGAAGGATGAGCAGAAAGGCACATTCATCAACCTGAAGGACAGCGGAGATTCAGATTACGAAAGGTTTTAATTTTTAAAGGGTTTTTATTATAGAAAAAGGGAAGTCGGTTTTTTCCGGCTTCCCTTTTCTTGTTTATGTAGAATTACTGTTATTCCACTTTATCTGCGCTATCCGCTCAAAAATCATGCTCACTCCGAAATCGCCGCCTTAACAAAAGCCACGAAGAGTGGGTGAGGAGTCTCGAAACGGCTCTTGTATTCGGGGTGGAACTGTACACCCACAAACCACTTGTGTCCCTTGATCTCAACAGCCTCCACGAGGTCGGTATCAGGATTCTTGCCCACGGCGTACATGCCTTTCTCCTCCATGGCCTTCAGATAAGAGTCGTTGAACTCGTATCTGTGACGGTGACGCTCATGTATCAGCTCCTCTCCGTAAGCGCGGAAGATATTGGTGTCCTTGTCGCTTATCTTGCATGGATAAGAGCCGAGGCGCATGGTGTGGCCCATGTTTGTAATCGACTTCTGCTGCTCCATGATGTCGATTACAGGATTGGCTGTTGCGTGGTCAAATTCTGCCGAGTTGGCGTCGGCCAGTCCGAGAACGTTTCGTGCAAACTCGATAACGGCGCATTGCATTCCAAGGCATATTCCGAGGAAAGGAATGTTGTTTTCGCGGGCGTATCTTGTTGCTATCAGCTTGCCCTCTATGCCTCTGTCTCCAAACCCTGGAGCCACCAGTACAGCCTTCTTGTCCTTGAGGAGGTCGCATACATTCTCGAGGGTAACCTTCTCTGAATGAATCCATTCGATATCGAGCTTCACGTTATTTACCATTGCCGCATGATGAAGCGCCTCGCTGATGGACTTGTAGGCATCGGGAAGTTCCACGTATTTGCCCACAACGGCAATTTTCTCCACGTGGTCGCGGTTGTAGAGGCGGTCGAGCTGCTGACTCCAAAGCTCAAGATCCGGCTCCTTCTTTATAGGCACACGGAGCTTTGTCATGGCCACCTCATCGAGTCCCTGTTTCTGGAAAATGAGCGGAATCTCGTAGATCGATTTGGCGTCGGGCGATTCGAAAACTGAGTTTCTGTCCACATTGCAGAACAGAGCCACCTTGTGACGTACCGACTGATTGAGCTCGTGCTCGGTTCTCAATACCAGGATATCAGGCTGGACACCAATCTCCAGCAACTGTTTTACTGAGTGCTGTGTAGGCTTGGTCTTGATTTCGCCGGCGGCAGCAAGATACGGCACCAGAGTCAGGTGGATGCAGAGGGCATCGTTGCCGAGTTCCCATTTCAGCTGACGAACAGCCTCTATGAATGGCAAAGACTCAATATCTCCAACAACACCGCCTATCTCGGTTACTACCACATCGTAGTCGCCTTTCTTGCCGAGAAGCATTATGCAGCGCTTGATCTCGTCGGTGATATGGGGGATAATCTGAACCGTCTTGCCCAGGTAGTCACCCTTTCGCTCCTTGTTGATTACCGACTGGTAAATGCGGCCGGTGGTGACATTGTTGGCCTGCGATGTGGGCACATTCAGGAAACGCTCGTAATGGCCGAGGTCGAGGTCGGTTTCGGCGCCGTCGTCGGTTACAAAACACTCTCCGTGCTCGTAAGGATTCAGTGTTCCGGGATCCACGTTGAGATATGGGTCGAGTTTCTGGATGGTGACAGAATATCCTCTCGACTGTATCAGCTTGGCCAGCGATGCGGCCAGAATGCCCTTGCCAAATGAAGTCGGAGGCCAAGCG
>JAZUEG010000138.1:0-5974 GCA_045640025.1 Bacteroidales bacterium | reverse complement strand
AACGTATCCGAGTTCACCGACGATTTCATAGCATCGTCGCTCAAGCTATCCATGTACATAGAGACCAAGATAGAGAGCATGGGCGTGCTGAGCCTCAGCAACTGCTACGAATGGCACCAGATAATGAAGGACATCATCAGCAGCCAAAACCTCGAGCACCTGAAGGGAATACTCCTGATAGGCCAGGAGGCTTGGGCCACATATCTGAGCCTCGACTCAATACCCGATGTGCCTTTTTACGGATGCAAGATATCTGATACAGGTATCGAGATTCCGCACCAGCCTACAGACATCAGCCAGTGGGAGCCCGAGAGCATAAGCACCCGGCAGCTGGCCGAGGAGCGCGGAAGCTGCGGTGGCGTGATGTTCGATTTCGACATAATAGGAACCATACAGCTGGCCACAAGGCTATGCCCCGACACCAAAAACGTAGCCATAATCACCGACAACTCATACGGCGGACTGTCGATACTCACCAAGTACAGGAAGATGATGAAGAACTGCTTCTATCAGCTGAACTCCATAGAGCTAGACGGCCGGAAACTCACCGTGAAGGAGATGAAACAGAAGATAGATTCACTGCCAGCTAATACAATTATTCTGCTTGGCTCATGGCGTGTGGGCAAAAAAGGAACTTTCCATCTGGACCGCACCATACTCCACATGCTGGAAAACCGCAACGACATCCCGATATTCTCGGTAACGGGAATGATGATGCGCAAGCTCGCAGTAGGCGGCAAGGTGCCATCATACAAGGAAAACTACCAGGACTACCTCGAGGACATTCTGCCCAAAATAATGGACGGAAACCCCGACCCGATATACATAAAACTGGGCAACCACTACGAGATAAACATACAGAACCTCGAGCATTTCGGCCTCAACAAAAACCTGATACCCAAGGACTCGCTGGAGGTAAACGACATAGACGAGAAACTCGAGAAATACCGCCGGTACACCCGGATGCTCGCCATAATGATATGCGCGCTATTCATAATCACGATAGCCGTAATATACCTGATGATGAAGGTGAGAAGGAAAAACGAGGAACTCAGCAACCAGAAAATCGCCCTCGAGAAATCGGAGGAGAGGGCCAAGAAATCCGACGAGCTGAAAAGCCGTTTTCTCGCCAACCTGAGCCATGAGGTAAACACGCCAGCTAATGGCCTTTTGGGTTTCATCCAAGTACTCGAAGAGAAGATCCCGAACTTCGACAACGAATACAGCCGCGAGATCAAGGAGAGCACATACAAGCTGCTCGACGTGATAAACAAGATTGTGGAATACTCGAAGCTCGACACCGGAACCCTCGAGATAGACACCGAGGATTTCGACATCAGCTACACTATAAACAAGGTGCTGAAACGTATGGAGCTATCGTGCCCCAAGAATCTGGAAATAACCACCGTATGCCCGCTCAACGAATGCATAATCTCATGGGACAAGGCAAAGACCATGCGCATACTCACCATACTGGCCGGCAACGCCATGAAATTCACCCACAAGGGAACGATAACCATAGGATATTTCCCCACAAGGAAGGGTATTACGCTCTATGTAGCTGATACTGGTATAGGTATCTGCAAGAGCAACCAGAAAAGGATTTTCGAGAAATTCGAGAAAATCGACGAGCTGACAGAGGGCACCGGAATAGGACTCGCATACATAAAGGAGCTGTCCGAGAAATGCGGCGGAAAAGCCAAGGTGGTATCCAAGCCCGACGTGGGAAGCCGTTTCATTGTGGAGATTCCCTGCGAGATAAAAACCCCGATAGACGACTACTCCAAATACGACATATCGGAGGAAATCTACGATCCCGATACACTCATCAGCTCCGAGCTGAACAACTCGCTGAAAATACTCGTGGCCGAGGACAGCGACGTTAACTACCAGATACTGGAGCAGATAATGAAAAACCACAACCTGAAGCGCGCCACCAACGGCATGGACGCCGTAAAGCTGATGCAGGCCGACTGGTACGACCTCGTGCTCATGGACATAAGGATGCCGATGATGGACGGACTTACTGCAACTCAGGAAATCAGGAAATTCGACCACGAGACCCCGATAATCGCCATCACCGCCTTTGCCTACGACACCGACCTCCGAAAGGCCAAGGACGCTGGGTGCAACGACTTGATAAACAAGCCGATAAGCAGAAAGTCGATTTTCAACGCCATACTTAAACTAATGTAACGGCGAATCTACCTCAAGTAACAAAAATAGACAAACCAATAGATGAAAACAAATTACAAAGAAGTAGCTGAACTGATAAAAGGAGCACAGAATGCAATAGCATTTACCGGCGCGGGAATAAGCGTGGAGAGCGGAATCCCGCCTTTCAGAGGCCAGGGCGGACTCTGGAACAAGTACGACCCCGACACGCTGGACCTCAACAGATTCAAGAGGGACAGCGCCCAGACATGGGGACCCATCAAGGAGATTTTCTACGACCACTGGGGCGAGGCGTCGCCAAATCCTGCCCACAAGGTATTGGCTGAAATGGAAAAAAACGGACTGCTGAAGGGCATCGTGACCATGAACATAGACGCGCTGCATCAGAAGGCCGGCAGCCGAAATGTGGTGGAATTCCACGGCACACTCGATACAATGGTGTGCATGAGGTGCCACCGCGAGTACAGCAGCCATGATGTGGACCTAAGCCAGCTGCCTCCCAAATGCGGGTGCGGCGGAGTGCTGAAGCCAAACTTCATATTCTTTGGCGAGGGAATCCCGGCCGACGCCTACGAGCAGTCGATGGTGATGGCCCGCAATGCCGACCTCGTGATCGTGGTAGGAACCACCGGCGAGGTGATGCCGGCGTGCTACATTCCCACTATAGCGGCCCAGCACGGAGCTAATGTCGTGGAAATCAACCCCTCAGAATCGTCGTACACACATTCCATCACCACACACTATCTGCCCGAGAAGGCCGGCGAAGCCCTCACACAGATAGCGCGCGAGCTTAATATTCTGTATTAGCTGAAAAAAAACACCAAAACAAAAACAACGATACAAAGAAATGCCAATTATAAGAAGGCCGTATATAATTTTTATGCTGCTGATACAATTACTGTACAGCACCGCATCGCCGGCCCAAAACGGAGACACTACCATTACACTGAGCAAGGCCGAATACAGGCTGATAAATACACTGAGGCTCTTCGAGAGCATGTATATAGAGAAGCTGGACGAGGAGAAACTCGCCGACATGGCCATACTGGGAATAAGTGACCATCTGGACCCACACACCCAGTATTTCGGCCACCAATACTGCGAGGAGAGGCCGCAGGTGCCGCCCACTGGCCTCGGCATCAAATGCAGGAGCTACAACGACACTCTTACAGCCGTACTCGTGGACCCCGAGGGACCCGCCTACCGCGCCGGAATACGCCCCGGGCAGCGGCTCGCCTACATTGGCGCCATCAAGGTGGCCGGCAAGGTGATGAGTCCAGCTGATATCAGGAAAACACTGGCAAACATATCAGCTGACAGCATTCTGATATCGTATTATCCCAGCAGAAACGCAAGCTCGCCAAAAAACACGACATCAGCTGTAGACACCACCAACAACGGCGGAGTAAACGCTCACTACGCGCCCAACGACTCGACGCTGTATATAAGGATCACGTTCTTCAACAAATACACGGCGCCCACTTTCCTGAAGGTGATAAAGGGATACTCCAAGAAGAAACGCAAGAACATAATCCTGGACCTCCGCAACAATCCCGGCGGAATGTGGGGAGCCAGCACCGAAATCTGCAACCATTTTTTCGGCAACAACTACATGCTCACCAAGGCCACTGGCGACAACTACAGGGACACCACGATATTCTCGAACGGCGAGGGAATGCTGAAGGACAGCCGGCTCTGCATACTGATAAACGAGAACACGGGATCGGCCAGCGAGGTGATAGCCGGATGTATTCAGGACTGGGACCGCGGCGTGATAATAGGCCGGAGGTCTTACGGAAAGGGCCTGATACAGCAGATAATGAGGCTGGACGGCGGCGAGAAACTCGCAATAACCAAGGCGCGCCTGGAGACTCCGGCCGGACGGTGCGTACAGCGACAGTACAGGCAGTACACCCGCGAGGACTACATGAGCGAGCCGATGTCGAGGAAATTCTCGGGCGAAAACCTCAACGAATCGGACCTGAGGACATCGATAGAAGACGCCAAGCTGAAGGAAACCTGCAACAGCCACCGCAAGGTGCCGTGCGGAGTGGGCATTGTGCCCGACATCTTTGTGCCGGAGGACACCACTACGATTCCCGATTTCTGGAACAAATGGGTGAAATCGGGCCTTGTGGAGGACTATTGCTACCACTATGTGAACATCAACCGCGAGAGGATGAAAAAGGCCAAGACAGACCTCGCAATGATACTATCGGGAACGTTTGAGCGCGAGCTCGCCGATGGAATCGACGAATACAGCCGCAAGGACAACCGGCGCGGAAACGCGCCGGCCAATCTGAGAGACTACATCGGCAGTCTTCCGCCACATCAGGCCGGGCTGATAAGGACTCAGCTGTACGCCGGACTCGCCAAGGCGTGGACAGGCGCCACCGACGCTGTAAAGGTGCTTAACGGCCGTGACGCCGACTTCCAGAGGGCTCTCGGCATCATAAACCAGCCGGGCGAATATTACAGGACTATACGATAATACAGACAAAAAAATGATGGAATTCCAGCCCTGAAATCAGGCACCGGGATTCCATCATTTTTTTTATGAACGCGTGGGCTTAGTAGCGGTCGTCGTAGTCGTAATAGCCTGCGTCCTCGTTCTGGATATACGAGTCGAGATCGTCGTCGAAATCGGTGATTGTGGTGTAGTTGTCGAAATCCTTGAACTCGTCGTTGTAGAACTGGCTGTCATCAATCTCGTCGTCGTCGTCCACTACCTTCTTCCTCTTTCTTGAAGACTTGAAATCGTCGTCGAAATCATTGTCGAAAACATCGAGGTCGTCGTCGTTGAGATCTTCGTCAAACTCGTCGAGGTCCAGATCATCTATATCCAACTCATCGATATCGTCGTCAAACTGCTCCAGAAGCTTCTCGGTATCGAGGTCGTCCTCATCAAAGGAATCCTCAAAATCCAAGTCCTCTTCCTCAAGCGACTTCTTCTTTTTGGCGGCCTGATAGCTCAGAGAGCCATTGGAAGGCTCGCCATACATGCGCGCGTATGAACTTGCGCCTTGGTTAATCTCAAATTTCATTTTTTAGATATTATATTTTTCTTTTAATCAATCAGTTAGCTCCCCGGCAGGTATTCTGCTAAGGCACTGCAAAGATGTGTATAAATAATGGTATAGAATAATTTTGAGGCAAAAAAATTTCATTTCGTCTGCAAGTTACTCATATACAGAAACCAAAACAGACGAAATGAAACCAGTCAGTCAAATATCGGAATCGCTTACCACTATTTCTGGAAACCTACCAGAATGCCGAGACATCCCTCGAGCTTCATGCTTCCACCACCGTCGAAAGGCACAATCTTCACCTTGATCTTCAGATTCATAGTATGATCGGGAGTAAACTCATAAAAAGTGATTCCGTTCAATGGAAGCATTTCGCCATCGCTGGTGGTTACAAGCTTATCCTGAGTATCCTTGCCGAAATTCTTGAACAACACTTTTTTGTCCTCAGAGATGGTAATCTCCTTGAAAAACATATCCATACCGCACACAGCTATCTTGTAGCTCTGTCCGGCCAGGAAAGTCCTGTTGAGCTTCACCTCGTCGCCCTCGCTCACAATGGGCGAGTGGAAATTTCCATCGAGTATGTATGGCTCAAGCTCCATCTCTGCAATTGTCTCGATATACTCACGGCATTGGGCGCTTGCTATCGAAACCTGCAAGGCCAATGAAACGATTGCACAAAAAATTAATTTCTTCATAATTCGGTATTGTTTGCAAATAATAATCAAGTTTTAGCTATATCAGAACATCTCGGTGATATTGGTCCTCAGAGA
>JAZUEG010000137.1:0-3948 GCA_045640025.1 Bacteroidales bacterium | reverse complement strand
AGCGAATTGTCTCCGGCCCGGTAATTCTGCAGAAGCGAGTCTATCATCCTGAGCGATATCATGTATCCCGTGGTCTCGTTGCCGTGGATGGTAGATGATATCAGCACCGGCATTCGCGCCGATGTATCGCCCGGAGCGGTGATGCGCATGGCGAGTATCGGCCGTCCGAGAGTGCTGCGGCCTGCCTCTATGAGAGTGGCCAGCCCGCTGTGGTCCGCGGCCCAGTTTTCCATCATCTGGCAGTAGGCCCCGAAAGTAGGGTAGCGACTCCATCCCTGCATCTCTTCCGGATGATGGGCCATCGGTAATTGCGCCATTAGCTGATATGCTATTAGCTGAAATGCTATGGATAATATGACTGCCGCTCTTGACATCCGCTGTATTTTTTTTACGTGGCACTAAGATAATTATTTTTGTGTTTTGTTCGTTTCTTTTCTATAAATATTTTTTCTAATTTTGCAATCGCTACTAATTTTGGAAAATTTGTTATGAAAACTTTTGTCAACTATATTTGTATTTTTCTGCTGTTGGTACCGGTGATTTGCGGCTGCGGAGCATCGGAGGGCTCGGGCAATGTGCTTACCAGTATCAAGGATGTCAAGAATTTCTGCTCGATAAAAGTATCTGGCATTCAGGCACTTGATATTACCCAGGGCGACGAATACTTTGTAAAAGTGACCGCCGACGATAATGTGATAAAATCCGTATTGGCATACGAGCGCGACGGAGTGCTCACCATCGAAAACCGGAGCAATATGATAAACACTTCGATAGATGTGGAGGTGGTGATTCCCGATCTTCAGCTGCTCTCGGTGCAGGGCAGGGTAAGGGTTTTGTGTCGCAAGCAGCTAACGGTCAAGAACTTGGAGATAAGGCTGGAAGGCAGCGGACAGATAGAGATGCCCGCCATCGGCATCAGCGGAAAGGTGGGAGTATACACCCGTGGCAGCGGAAACGTGCGTCTGGGTGGCGGATGCGGTGCGCTCAAGATCAGGAACGACGGATCGGGCAGCATTTTTACCGACGATGTGGCCTGCGACGATATCCAGGCGCGTCTCACCGGGCCGGGCAGCGTGTTTGTAACCACCAACGGAAGCCTCGTGACATCGGTGGAGGGCGCCGGAAGCCTTTTCTATTCGGGAAATCCTGCCACATTCAAGAAGCAGATCAAGGGCTCGGGAAGCGTGGTGCAGAAGTAGTTTTTTGTAAATTTTTATATACACAAATAGGATGAGGAGATTTTTTGCAATTCTGCTTACGGCGATTGTATTGGCGGGCTGCGCGTCTATCAATCTTGACGGAATGTATTACAATGCCGACCTCGAGGATTCGTCGGAAGACTGTTTTCAGTACAGTTTTCATGACGACGGTACTTTTGTGTATTGCTACACCAATTCGATTTTCGGCGATTTTATAGTGAACGGCGAATATTATGTAATTGGCAGCCGGCTTAAGCTTTTCCCCGTGAGATACATATACACCGACAGCGCCCATGTGGATTACAGCGAACGGCACTGCGCTGATTCATTGCGTGTTAGGATCTCCATGCTGCCGGGACATTTCAAGAATCATCCCGATACCATGCGTATGCCCTGGCTCATCAAGGTAAACGACCAGAAGTTTTTTTCGGACACCGACGATAATGGCTCATACACCCTTCGCGCCGATTCGCTCTGGCGCATCGAGATTATGGAATACAGCTACAAGTATCAGATGGACAGCGAGTTGCCCGAGGCCGATACGGTGATAGTTCCGCAGTATGGCAACCGCGATGTCGATATTTTCCTCACGTCTCAGGCTCTGGCTCCGTTTGTGATACCTCCAGTTTCGGTTTTCCAGATCCACAAGCGCGGCCGTCAGCTCGAATCGCTCGATACTCTGGAATCAGGCTACTGGAAACATTCCACCCGTTTTTATGTCAGGTAGCTGATGGCCAGTTATTTGAAAGCCCTTATCATGTTGGCGCCTATTTCCTTGAAACCTTCTATTGTCCATGGTTTTCCGTTGGCATCCAGTCCCCAGTCTATTTCGAGAGTGGTGGAATATTGGATCTGTGGGAAATTTTTCTCGTTCCAGATGTCGGACGGAGTTCCGTTGTACGAATCCGAATTGTCGCGTATGCTGTATGGCGCATATCCGCTTATTAGCTCAAATTTTTTCCAATAACTGTCTAATGATGAGGCTTTTCCGCTGTTGTCGTAGAGGTCGAAATAGCTGAAACCGTAGTTGAGCAGTCCGCCGGGATATGTGCCGTGTATGTCCCAGAATGCGCTGTATTTGTATTTTCTGGCCGATTGGGCTATCTCGCTCTCTATCAGCCTGATGGCGGGGCGCATTGGATTGTCCCAGTCGCGGTTGAAATCGCGCGGAAGAGCCATTCGTCCGCTCTGCCCGTGATACACCGATTCCACATCCACCATCGGTACTATCTTGAAAATGAACTTTTTAAGGATTTTGCTGTCGCACTGCGTACTTAGCAGATATTCTATCATTCCTTCCATCACGTAGCTGGCCACGCACTCAAAAGCGTGCTGCCGGCCGATAATCCATATCAGCTGTTTGTTTTTATTGCGTCCCTTGCCGGTTATGGTCAGCAGGTTTACCTCCAGTCCGCTTTCGGTGGTTGTCAAAACCTTGTCTTTCAGATATTTGTGACCTTTGTATCGGTTAAGCAATTCCTTGTTTCGGCTGTAATCGTAAGGGAAACCTGTGGCTATGTAGAGGCTGTCGGCCGGGGGATTTATCGTGAAAACCACAGCACCGTCGGTTCTTCTGCCCAGTGTGCGTGTGTATTCGGAGTTGTTGCAGCTGATGGCAAGAAAATTAGTTCTGTGCACATATTCAGCGGCTTGGGCTACGAGGGTGAGCACCGTGTCGGTTCTGTATCCGCTCATCTTGAAATTGAACCATACGGCTATGGTGTTCAGGCTGTCGAGCCCGGGCGAAAATGTGAGCGTATTGGTCAGATAGTCAAACTGATAATCTCCGATGCCCTGGTTTTCGCCGGAGGTTTGTATGTTTATTTGGCCATTAGCTGATACAGAAATAATGATGGCGAGTATGGTGAGTGCTAATTTCATGGTTTTCAGTGTTTTGTGGTTCGGTACTCAAAGATAATGAAAATTGTAAAAATTTCATACATCTCGTTCGGTTTCAGGCGGCTATCTTAGTGGCGAAATTTGTAATTAGTAATTTTAGTTTTGTTATTGGTCCGGCAGACGATGTGAATCGTTGGCCGGGCATTTTTTTTGCCATTAGCTGATACAAAAAAACAGATGACACAAAAAATATTTTTTGCATCATCTGTTTCATATTCAGAGGGTTCCAGCTGATATGCTATCAGCTGCCCAAAACCTAAAATTACTTAACAAGAGCCATAGTATCCTGTGCGATTACGAGCTCCTCGTTGGTAGGAACCACGATAACCTTTACCTTTGATGTTGGCTTGCTGATTACCTTCTCCTCGTCGCGGAGGCCGGTGTTGATAGAATCGTCGAACTCTACGCCGAGAGCCTCGAGGTTCATGGCAACGCCACGGCGTGTGGTGTCACCCTTCTCGCCGATACCGCCTGTGAAGATGATGGCGTCGCAACCGTTCATGGCAGCCATGTAGGCACCGATGTACTTCTTGATCTTGTAGTCGTACATCTTGAGAGAGAGGGCAGCTCTTGGCTCCTTGCGGCCGAAACCAGCCTCCTCAACATCACGCATATCAGAAGATACGCCTGAAACGCCGAGCACACCGCACTTCTTGTTGATGAAGTTGTCCATATCCTCTGGCTTGAGAGCGCCGTTCTGGAAAAGGAATGGGAAAACGGCTGGGTCGATATCGCCGCAGCGTGTACCCATCATTACGCCCTCGCAAGGTGTGAGACCCATTGTGGTATCAACAACTTTACCATTAACGATGGCGGCGAGAGAAGCGCCGTTGCCGATGTGGCAGGTGAT
>JAZUEG010000136.1:0-16930 GCA_045640025.1 Bacteroidales bacterium | reverse complement strand
GGTGGGAAGAGTAGTATTTCTCCCTGGTTGTATTCTTTATATACTTGTCTTGCCATATTATCTTTCTATTTTTCAGAAAGATAATAATTTTTTTTGATATAAAAAAGGCTGTCGCAAAAAAAACTTTTTGGACAGCCCCTTGCTTATTTTTCAGCAGAAAAAAATATTTTGAAAAAACGGCTAAAGTTTGCAAAAGTTTGAATATCTTTGGCAGCTACTTTCTGCGCCAAATACTTACTACGTAAGTATCAGCGCTGATGTAAAGGAAAATAAACAAATCAATCACCCAATAATTAAAATGGAAAAGAGTAATTTAATTAAATTGCTGATCTCCACTATTATATTCCTCATCGTGTGGCTGCTGCCAACTACAGCCTTTGGCGTTGAGGGACTTACAGTGATAGAGCAGCGCGTAATCGCCATCTTCGTGTTGGCGGCTGTGCTTTGGATTATGGAGCCTATTCCTATCTGGGGCACGTCGGTGGTTATCATGGTAATGATGCTGCTGACAACGTCTGACAGTATGTTGAGTTTCTTCAACGACAACCTCAGCGTTCAAGAGCTTGCTCAGATGCTCGGAATCTCCGAGTCGAGCGAGGCTCTCACCAAGGAGGCCGTAACCAAGGCCATGAAGGGTTTCACTTTCTATGATGGTGTGCAGACACCTATCCTGAGCGCCAAGTCGATCATGGCCTCGTTTGCTGACCCAACCGTAATGCTTTTCATGGGCGGTTTTGTATTGGCCATTGCCGCTACCAAGTACAAGCTCGACGCCACCTTGGCCCGCACCATCCTCAAGCCTTTCGGCAAGAAACCTAAGTTTGTAATGCTCGGCTTCCTCGTGGTAACAGCCTTGCTCTCAATGTTTATGAGCAACACAGCTACCGCCGCCATGATGATTGCCATCCTTACCCCAGTGCTCGCCTCAATGCCAGAGAGCGACAACGCAGGCCGTGTGGGTCTGGCACTCTCTATCCCTGTGGCCGCCAATATCGGTGGTATCGGTTCGCCTATTGGAACTCCTCCAAACGTTGTTGCAGTCGGCAACCTCGCCAAGGAGGGTATCGATATCAGCTTCGGAAACTGGATGATGATTATGGTTCCAGTGGCTATGCTTATCCTCTTCCTGGCCTGGCTTTTCCTCAACTGGAAGTTCCCTTGCAAGCAGGAGTCCATCGAGATCAAGATTGAGGGCGAGGTTGATAAGAGTCCCAAGGCAATGATAGTTTACATTACATTTGCTGTTACAATCCTTCTCTGGGTGTTCGGCAAGGAGCTTCTGGGAGTAAACGCCAACACAGTGGCCCTGGTACCTTTCGCAGTGTTCTGTATTACAGGCGTGTTCGAGAAGAAGGATCTCGCAAAGATCGACTGGGACGTACTCTGGCTTGTAGCCGGTGGTTTTGCCCTCGGAGTTGGCCTCGATGCCAAGATAGGTCCTGACGGCCTCACAATGAGCAAGCACATTGTAGGTGCCATTCCATTCGATTCATGGCCTACATTGGCTATCATCCTCGGCTCGGGCGTCCTCTGCCTCGTGATGTCAACCTTCATGAGCAACTCTGCCACAGCAGCCCTCCTTATTCCAATCTTCGTTGCATTGGGCAAGGGTATGAGCGAGCAGCTTGCTCCATTCGGTGGCGTTGTTACCCTCATCGTGGGTCTCGCGCTCTCGGCATCATTCGCAATGTCGCTGCCTATCTCCACACCTCCAAACGCCATCGCCTACTCAAAGGGCTTCATCAAGCAGAAGGAGATGGTGCTCGTAGGTATCGTGGTAGGTATCATCAGCCTCGTTATCGGCTACACAGTACTCTTCTCTATGGGCGGTCTGCTCCAGTAGTTTTTTAGTTTTTTGTAGCTAATGGCATTATTAATGTGAAACTCCCTCTCTTGGAAAAATTCCAGGGGCGGGAGTTTTTTGTTTAGTATTCGGAGAAAATGTGTTATTTCAAGATGATTGGCTCGTCAAGTTTGCAGTCTTTGATGTCAACTTGGTGTGTACCTGAGTATGGCTTTCTGCCAAAGTTCTCAAAATAGGTTTCGAGAGCTTTTATGGTGAATTTGCTTCTGCGTTGGAAACCCATTTCATTGAGCATTTGTCTTGGTGTAGTGCAAACGTATTTGAAACCGATATGCAGTACGGTGAGATGGTAGTTGAGATACAATCCATGCCAGTTGTCATCGAAACTCATGTTGTTGTCCTCGCTTGTCATCTCCTTGTTGATATCAGCCATATCTTTCTCGTATTCTTTGGTGTTTACGAAAATGTTGATCTGTGTCATTACTGCTGATACAAAACTTTTCTCGTTGTCATAATCCAGAAGATTGGCTCTGTCGTCTCGCCATAGGTCTTTCAGCAAGTCCATGTACTCATCCACTGAATAGTCGTAGTTGATGATGTATCTTGCCAATGATTCTGGCAAAAGTTTGCCATTGTACTCTAACTCTGTATATTTCATTGCTTGTCAGATTTTTTAGCGTTGCAACTTTTACATAGAATTTGAAGATTCTCAGGAACCGACTTGCCTCCATTGTTCATTGCTATGATGTGGTCCACCTGTAGATTTACTCTCGACCAGTATTTCTTGCCACAGCATGCGCATGTGTAGAATCCGTTTTCGTCCATTGATTTTGAGAAGGCTACGGTTCTTAGTTTGTATTCAAGATTGGGGTCGTATTTCTTGATCTCAGACAATGGCAAATCCTCCATTTTCTTCTTTCCGTATTTGATGTTGCTCTCCATATCGGCGTAGAAGTCGGGACGGCGGATCTTCATGAGTTCTATGTCCACTTGCTTGAGGAAATACGCCTTTTTGCCGAAGAATAGTTTTATGATGTTCTCGTCTTCGTTGTCCCAGATGCCGTCGAGGTATTCGTCAACCTTGCGTGCTCCCCAGTCTGAGTCGTAAATATGTTGTGCGATTTCCTTGACGTTGATTTTTTGGCGGTCAACGTCCTCAAACTTGTAGAACTTAGGCGCGCAGTCTTTCTGAACGAAGTATCTTATTATATTCTCGATATCCTCGCTCTTGTATGGAGGGATCATGTAGCCAGAGAAATATGCGTCGGCACAGAACTCTTCTATTTGCGATATGATTTCGTCTGATGGATATTCCTCCTCCTCAAGACCGAATTCCTTTACAAGGTCTGGCAATTCGCGCAGCATGGTCTCGTAACATTCCATTGAATTGTCATATACCATTACCTGACAAGAAACGTCGCCATCCTCGGTAGTGTACTCGAATACGTACATTCCAACAGGGATTCTTTCTATGAAATCAATCGACTCCCATCCTGTAGTATCTACCTGCTCGTCGAGTATTCTGGCAAACTCCTCGATTTTTGCAATGGATATGGTGCGGATGTTTTTGTGCATGTACTGATACTCAGGATCCACAAACTCGTTGTCGCCGTTGAAGATAGTTTCTGGATTCACCCATGCTATCTTGTCGTTCCAATCATCCACAAACGATACTATGAAAGCCTCCTCGGTGCCTCCTGCGGCAGGACCTCTCAGGGCTCGGCCTATCATCTGTGTCATCAGTATTGTGGACTTGGTGGGTCTTGCTAAAAATACTGTCTTGGTGGCTGGTAGATCTACTCCTTCTGTCAGGATGTTGACATTTACAAGTACTTTTAGTTTGCCTTCCTGATATTCCTTTATCTTACGGTCGTTCTCTTCCTTGGATATCGTGGCGCCAGTCGCGCTGTCTATCACGGTGGAGATTACGAAGTCGGCTATCCTTCCATTCCTGTTGAAGAGTTCGCACAGAGATATGGCATGGACTCTGTTGGTGGCAAATACTATTGTCTGTCCATATTCTTCCTGATGCTCAAAGTACTTATCTACAATGAGTCTGTTTCTGCCAGCGCTTTTGGCCATGATGTCGGCAATGTCGTCGGTGAGGTCGAAATGGTTGATCTGATTGATCTGATAAGCGCTCAGGTCGCCAAAGTTCTCGTCGGTGTAATAAACTTTCTGTATAGGTTTGGCGAGGATTCTGCGGTTGATGAGTTCCTGAAGGCTCACTGAGTATGTAATGCCAAGGTCGTTGGAGACCGCGATCTTGTCCTCGTTTACTCCGTCGTGGAAGATCTTGGCCAGCAAACCCTGTTCTGTATCGGCGGTACGTGTAGGTGTGGCTGTCAGACCTATTATCTTTATGTTTTCAACACGCTCCTTTATATAGTTGAGAACCTTTCTGTAAGTCTTGGCGGTGGCGTGGTGGGCCTCGTCCACTATTACGAAGATCTCTTTCTCGTTTTCCAGCCATTTGTCGAGGCTTTGCAGTCGTCGTCCTATGCTGTCTTTTCCTATAATAAGGATGTTGTCCTTGGGGTCGATGTCGATGGCTCTGTCGTGATGGGTGGATCCTGATATTATTCTGTATGAGAATTCGTTTACGTCAGGAAGGTTTTCTGAGTAGCAGAATCTCTGGAACGATTCGGCGGCCTGGTCCAGGAGCATTGTGCGGTGGGCGAGCCAGATGATTTTCTTCTTTTTGTTTACCGCGTTTTTCAAAAGCCAGGTTGAAGCGGTGTAGGTCTTACCGCCTCCTGTAGGCAATACCACCAATGTGCTGAATTTCTTCTCTTTGTTGATGACGTCCAGACATTGCATAGCCTGCCTCTGGTGTTCGTAGGAGGCTCTCGGATTCATTCCGTTTTTGGTGCGGACTATTCCGTTTGATTTTACTGTGATTTCGTCCATTGTTTAATTGTTGTTGGGTTGTTGATAATAAAAAAGCGTAGGATCTTGCCTTGTATTTTATCTGATAGTTCCTGGCCTTCCACAGCCTGTTCCCAAAGCAGAAAATTAAGCAAGATGCCCACGCAGAGAGTCGTATATAAATCCGAAAAGTGCGTCATAAGGGCATAATTTGCCCTTTGACACACTACGGAAGTGTTTAGCAACCCAACCGTGACCTCATCTTTTGCCTTGCTCTTGCTTTGGTTCTGATTGTGGAAGTTTGGAACTATCAAGATACAATGCGCTGACAACGCCTTTATTTTTTTCAGTTGCAATATTAAGCAGTATTTCTGTTATCACCAAACGAAAATAACTTTATTTTGACTGATGATGAAATTTTCATTGCCTGTTCAATGATTCTGTACACCCCGTCCATAATTTTGCGCTTACAAATTTCTTAAATGTTCAACTTAAAAATTTATCAAAAAATGAGAAAAGTATTTTTTGTTTTGGGACTGATAGTGCCCATGGTGTTTGGCTCTTGTAGCAAGGACGACGACAACGGAAAGTCTATCAACGTGTCGCCTTCTACCGTGACTCTCTACAGCGGTGATACTCAGCAATTGGTGGCTGATGGCGAGGTTATTTCTTGGAAAAGCGACAATGAGTATGTGGCTTTTACCGAGAATGATGGTATCGTTGAGGCGTTTCATATAGGAACTGCCCATATCGTTGCCAACGGACCTAATGGAAAGGGAGAATGTGTGGTGACTGTTAAGCCGAAGTACTCTTTCAAGTATGAGCCTTTCTTGAATTTTGGTGCTTCAATGTCAGAGGTTAAGAAGGCAGTAAAATATGAAGTTTACAAGGAGGAGGCTGATGAGATTACTTTTGCGGATGTTGATTCTAAGTTTCTGTGGTCTTATCACTTCAACAAGAATGGGAAGTTGATGTCTGTTGCTATGATAGGATCTTTGACTTCGTTTCCTTCTTACATGACCGACTACATTCGTGAACGTTACGAATCTTACACTTATGATAAGGATGATAAGGGCAATTATTCATTCTATTATGGTGATGCTATAGAGTTGACAGATGCTAATTTGATTGTAGATTATTCTTTATCAAAGAACAATATTACAATCATCTGGCTTTGCCGTGAGTATCAGGACGACAAGTCTTCCTCAAAAAAATCTCTCGAATCTTTGGCAAAGTCATTTGTTTTGGATTAATTTGTGGAAACAAAAATAATGATTGTATGAAAACTCATTTGGTTTTTCGCCAGTACGTGTGGCTGTTGGAGACTCTCAGGCGTTACAGGAAGTTGTCGCTCGATGAGATCAACGACTTGTGGCTGCGCAACGAGATGAGCGAGGGACAGCCTATGGCGCGCTCCACGTTCAATTATCACCGCTGCAATATCGAGGAGATGTTTGATATCAATATCGAGTGCGATTCCAAGGACGGATACAGATATTATATCGAGAACGGCGAATCGCTGGATGCCAACAATGTTCAGAATTATCTTCTTGAGACATTGTCGGTAAGCAACGCATTGTCGCAGACCAAGGATATCCGCAACCGCATTGTACTGGAGAAAATCCCAATGGGTCAGCAGTATTTGTCGAGTATAGTAAAGGCTCTCAAGGGAAATATCGTGATCAGTATTCAGTATCAGGCTTTTAGACGGGATGTGCCGTCCAAGCCATTCCTTATAGAGCCTTATTGTCTAAAGGTGTTCAGTCAGCGCTGGTATATATTGGCGCGACACGCTACACACAATACCGAATTGGATCAGGATTTTGTGGATGATTTTGATTATTCTCTTAGGGTGTTTGCCCTTGATAGGATAGCAAGTCTTGAACTCACCGACGAGAACTTTCTGTTTTACAGCGAATTCTCGCCCGACAACTTTTTCCGTTATAGTTATGGAATATATACCTCTCATATTGAAGAGGCCCGTGAGATTGTGGTGCGTGTATATGGCGAGGACCGTGAGTATCTGCGCACTTGTCCTATCCATGATTCTCAGGAGGAGTTGTCGTCCACTGACGGATATACTGATTATAAGTTTTTCTTGAAGCCTACCTACGATTTTGTGCAGAAACTGTTGAGTTACGGTGCAAATATCGAGGTGAGGTTGCCGTTGGATTTCCGCAACGTGTTTCATCAGAGTGCTTTGGATAGTGTTGAAATTTATGAGGGGAGGTGACTATGAGCGCATTTGTATTTGTATGGAATCCCAACTGCATGAGCGTGTTGGAGGATGAGTTTGAGGAAGACGTCCTTAGTCTTCATCAGAATGGATTCTACGAGTTTGTGTGGAGCATTTGGGATGCGGGCCTTGCCAAGGAGGGCGATACGGCGTATCTATTAAAGACTGGCACTCTGGATTCTGGAATCTGTGGGCGCGGTGTGATATCCAGCGATGTTTTCGAGGGTGAGCATTGGCGTTACGATGGTGAGCCCTGCAATTATGTCCGCATTTCAGCTGACTATCTTATAAATCCTTCAAAGACTCGCTATCTATCAATGATTTATCTGAACAGGGTCTTGCCTAAGTTCAAGTGGAGTGGGGGACATTCAGGAGTGAGATTGTCTGATGCCTGCGAGAAAAAGCTTGACGAGATTTGGAACAGTTATCTTGATAAGTTAGGTGATGTATTCGATGGCGACCTCGCCGCCAAGAGTTCTGATTTGTAAATAAACCTCACAAAAAAACTCCTGCCTTTGGAAAAATCTCTAAAAGCGGGAGTTTTTTGTTTAGTATTCGGTGAGGAGAAAAGCCATGTATAATGGCAGTGTAAGTACCTGACCTTGTTTTCCGATGTTGAGGTCGGCGAGTTTTATGGCGCTGTTCACGTGGTATTTCTCGGGATGCTGGAGGATGGTTTTGGTGGATTTTATGTTTCCGTCGGTGGCTTTTACCTCAATGAGTGTGCATTCCGATTTGTAACGTGTTACAAAGTCCACTTCCAGACCTGAGTCCTTGTGGTAATAGTAAAGTTTTCGGCCCATTTTCGTAAAAATGTCGGCGATTATGTTCTCGAATATCGCGCCCTTGTATCCAAGAAGGTTTCCGTTTAGGATGTCGTTTTGTGTGCCTTTCTCCAGCATGCTTACAAACAGGCCTGTATCAACCATATATACCTTGAAAATATCAGGAATGGCATTCCCGTCCAGTGGCAACTCGGTGATTGATAGGTTGTAGCACCTTTTTATGATGCCGGCATCCTCTATCCATTGCAGGCTTCCAGAATACTGGCTTGATTTTGCGCCCTTGCTTATTACGGAGTATTGGAATTTCTTGTTTTCCTTGGCCAGCTGCTTGGGTATGGATAGGAAACACTCTCTGATTCTCGATTTGTCGTATTGAGGCGCGTATTTGGTCATGTCGTCTATGTAGCCGTCCACAATTTCCCGCTGCTTGGCTATTACATTGTTAAGGTGCTTGGTCTGCACGAAAATGTTTACGGCGTCGGGCATTCCGCCTACTATTATATATTGTCTCAGCAATTGCGTCATTCGGTTGTGGATGGCGTCTGATACTGGGGTTATCTCGCTGAGGCATCTTTTAAGTTCGTTGATTATTAAATCATTGATGCCGTTGGCCCATAGGAATTCTTCAAAATCGAGAGGAAACATTTCCACAATTGTCTCGTAGCCTACGGGAATGGATTTGGGCTGTTTGCCATAGCCTTTCACACCAAGGAGCGATCCTGTTGCTATTATATCGAATCTTCCGTCTATTTTGAAAAATTTTAGCGCTGTTCTTGCCTCGGGACAATCCTGTATCTCGTCGAATATGATACAGGTTTTGTATGGAACAAACTGAACGTCAATATCTTCTATAGCCGCCGTCAGATTCATTATTATGTTATCTACCTTCAGCGACTTCGAGAACGCCGTGGCATATTCGCTGTTTTCCAAAAAATTGATGTAAACAACATTCTCATAGTTGTTTTGGGCGAAATTCTTTACGGAAAATGTCTTTCCGCACTGACGACAACCCTTAATAATTATAGGGTTTTTGTTCTCAGTATTCTTCCATTCAGTTAATATGTTGTCTATCTTACGTTTAAGCATAGTATTGACTTTTTTTTAAGGGACTTTTTGCGTTAGGTTGTCACTTTTTCAAGGGACTTTTTATATAAGGTCGCCTTTTTTTTAAGGGACTTTTCTTCTGGCAAAGGTATAAAAGATATTTTTATTGCAAAAAAATGAGAGCCATTTTTGTGATTGCAGCAAATAAATTTGCAATATAGAAATAAAAGGCATATTTTTGCGAAGTGCCGAAAATGTGATTTTTTACACATTTTTGGCACTTGAAATGTGAATTTTTACACATTTTTGGCATATTAAGAATTTTGAACTATGTTTAAGAGAGAAATAATATCGGAATTGACGCAATGGAGAAACTCTGTCAACAGAAAGCCATTGATATTGTCGGGAGCGCGTCAGGTTGGAAAAACATGGATTCTTAAGGAATTCGGCAAAAGTAGTTTCGACGACTATGCTTACTTCAGCCTTGATAAGGACAACGCCGTTTGCCAACTTTTCAAGACTACAAAAGATGTCAAGCGGTTGTTGGAGCAATTGTCGTATCTGCATGGTAAAACTATACAGAAAAATTCCACACTTATTATATTTGATGAGATACAGGAATGTCCGGAGGCTTTGCAGTCGTTGAAGTATTTCTGTGAGGACGAACCCGAATATGCCGTGGTCTGTGCTGGATCTCTGCTTGGTGTCTATCTGAATCATCCCAACCAGTCGTTTCCTGTGGGTAAGGTGGATCATATTGATATGTATCCGCTTACATTCAGGGAGTTTCTCCAGGCGAAGGATCCCGGCTTGTACAATTACTACAGCAGTATAAATGTGATAGAGCCTATTCCTGATATATTTTTCGACAAACTTAGGGAGAATTTCACGGCTTTCTGTATCTCTGGCGGTATGCCCGAGGCCGCTATGGAGATTGTGGAGAATGGAATCGACAATGTTGACAAGATTATCAATAATATCCTGAAGGACTATTCGAGTGATTTTGTGAAACATACCAGTCCCATTATGGCCAACAAGATTGACCAGATATGGAAATCGCTTCCGAGTCAGCTGGCTAAGGAGAATAAGAAATTCATTTATCAGTTGGTGAAGACGGGAGCACGTGCCCGTGAGTATGAGGATGCGCTTTTCTGGCTGGAGCGTGCAGGCCTTGTGTATAAGGTGAATGCGGTGAACAAGATTGGATTGCCTATAAAGGCATACGATGATCTTTCCGCTTTTAAGCTCTACTGTATGGATTTGGGATTGTTGAGGGTATTGGCCGAGATGGATATGGATATTTACCTGACAGACACTTCTGGATTCTCTGAGTTCAAGGGGGCACTTGCCGAGAACTATGTTTTGCAAAGCCTTGTATGTCAGTATAATAAAAGTCTGAGGTATTGGACCAGTGGAAACCTGGCAGAAGTTGATTTTATCTTGGTAAACAAGACGGAGATTATTCCTATCGAGGTAAAGGCATACACCAATACAGTAGGCAAGAGTCTTATTCAGTATCAGAAACTTTTCGAACCGCGGTTGAGAATTAGGTTTAGTATGAAGAATCTTAATATCAACGGCAATTTGATAAATATACCACTCTTCCTGGCCGACAAGACAAAGGAGATTATATCTGGATAAGGTATTTACTTAACAAACAAAAAAAAACTCCCGCTCCGGAAAAATTATTTCCAGGGCGGGAGGTTTGTTTTTTAGTATTCGGTGAGGAGTTCAAGCGCATAGAGCGGAACGTCTGTTATTTGCTCGCCTTTTATATATTGCGAGAGAGAGGTTCTTATGGTAGTAGGCGTGTGGTAGCGCGATATGAATTGGGTAAGAGATTTGGCGCGCAGGTTTTTCACGGCTTTTACCTCAATGGGGATTATCTTGCTGAGATGCTGAACCACAAAATCCACCTCGGCGATTCCTACGTCGGGAGTCCAGTAATGAATATCAAGTCTTGGAATCGTTTTCAAGGTCTGCAAAACGAACTGCTCTGTAAGTGCGCCTTTGTATTGCTCAAAGAAATCGTTTCCGCTTATTAATGTGGCTGGGTCCAGTCCTGCCATTGCTCCATGAAGGCCTATGTCCAACACGTACAACTTGAAAGCGTCCAAATCCTCGAAACCTTTCAGAGGCAACTCTCCTGCGCTGGTTCTTGTAACCTTGTATATTATGCCTGCGTCGCAAAGCCATTGTATTGCAGTCTCGTAGTCGCGGGCTCGGGCACTCTCCTTCATTGCTGAAAATATGAATTTCTTGTTTTCCTTGGCGAGCTGGGCTGGTATCGAGTTCCAAAGCAGTTCCATTCGTTTGGCAATTTCCTTGGGCGGATGCTTCGAGAAATCCCTTGTGTATGAGTCGAGAAGTGCGTATTGAACCTCACGTACTGCATTGTAGTCCTTTTCTTCCGCAAATGTTGACACAGCTTCCGGCATTCCGCCTACAAAATAATATTGCCTTAGCATATCTACCAATTTGTCGTGAAATGCTGATGTAAGGCTCCAGTCTTTCTGCTTTATGATATCTACAAGACCATCCTCGCCGATGGCTGATAGAAACTCGAAGAATGTGAGAGGATACACTTTCAGGAAATCCACCTTTCCTACGGGAAACGAGTCGTCTTTGTGGTCTATTACACCAAGAAGCGATCCTGCCGCAATTATGTGGTACTCAGGAGCATTCTGATAAAAATATTTCAACGACAATAGTCCGCGACGTGCGTGCTGAATCTCGTCGAGGAATATCAAGGTCTCCTTGGGCTTTATGGATTGGCCAGTAAATGCCTTTATGGCTAAAAGGATTCTGTTGATGTCGAAATCCTGCTCAAATACATTGCGCATTTGCTCGTTGTTCTCAAAGTTGATTTCAACGAAGTTCTTGAACTCGTTTTTGCCAAGTTCCTCCGCAAGCCATGTCTTTCCTGTCTGACGCGCACCCTCTATAATAAGAGGTTTGCGCTTGCCATCAGGTTTGTTTTTCCACTCCAGAAGCTGATTGTATATCGTCCTTTTCATACCTTATTATGTTAGTTTTGCAAATGTATTAATTATTAAGATTTTGGCAAAAAATATGACGAACTTTTTGAGATTTTGGCAAAAAATGTGACGAACTTTTCGGGGTTTTGGCAAAAAATGTGACGAACTTTGAGCTTTGCCGCTCACATTTACCACGGGAAAACTACAAAATATAAACCTCCCGCTCTTGGATTTTTTCAGGGCGGGAGGTGTTTGTTATTGTAAAAGCAACCATTTCCAGACTGGGATTATATCAATCTTGAAATCTTCTTCTTGATAACAGTCCTCGGTGTCTCTTGTTATTATAATTGCCTTCTTCAGGTTTGTATGTTTGTTGAGGGCTACAAGTGCTTTGGTTTCGCGTTTTTTAGTTTCCTCGTCGTCGATATTGTATGATACCTGTACAGCAAGTCCTTCGTCTGGCACTACGAAATCCACCTCAATGTTTTTGTTATAGTAGTAAAGTCCGCTGCCGTATTGTTTATATAGGTGTATGGCACAGATGTTTTCCAGTAATGAGGTTTCTGGGTCGGTGAGAAACAGATTCAGAAGTCCGTTGTCGATAAAATAGTGCTTTTTCACAGTTTCACGCTCCACGAATTTATCCGCAATATTCTCTATTGAGAATATCAGGCACGAATCCCTGAGGTATTGCACAAACTGGGTTATGGTGGTGCTGTTGGTATTGATGCCTGTGGACTTAACCATATTGGCGATCCTATTGTATGCCGTTGGCTGTTTTACGCTGGAAGCAAGCCTCTTTACGGTCATCCTTAGAGCTTCCTCGTTCCTCACGCTGTTTCTTACAACAATGTCGCTGAAGAAAATCTTGTTGTATATACTTGTCAGCCATTGTCTTTTGGCTTTTACTTCCATCAATTCGGGGAATCCTCCAAAATAGAAGTAATCGTTGAATAATCTGGATACGTCGCCTTGTGTTTTTGAATACTGCCAGTTTTTGGGAAGGTTTATTCCTTTGTATATCAAATATTCCATAAACGAGAAAGGATAAATGTTCTGGTCCCAATAACGTCCTCCCAAAGTGGTCTGAATGTCACGGCTAAGCATTTTTGCGTTGCTTCCCGTTATATAAGTGATGTATTTCTCGTTGGCCATGCGTCGTGCAAAATGCTCCCAACCCTCAATGTTCTGGATTTCATCAAGAAATAGTATCGGCTTTTTGTCTGTAAGCATTCTGTGTGCCTGAAGTATAAGGTCGAGTTCTGATGATTTTATATCGTTGATACGCTCATCGTCGAAACTTATATACACAATTTCGTCAATGGAATGACCTTCTTTGAGAAGTTGTTGCGCGCGCTGGAAGAGCATATAGGATTTTCCAGCCTGACGAACACCTACAAATACGTAATTGCCTTTTGGTTCAAATTCAAAAGGTCTCTCTATAAGTTCCACTGATTGAATCACTTGCTGATTCTCTGTGATAATATTGCAAATAATATCTCTGTTCATGGTTCAAATATTTTGTTTGCAAATATATCAAAATTCCTTGTATGGAAGAAGTTTTTAATATGAAAATTTACTGTATAGAAGAAGATTTTGTAATAAATATTCCTTCTATACGGTAAATTATGGGTTGGCCACAGGAAAAATACACACAACCAAAAACTCCCGCTCCGGAAATTTTTTCCAGGGCGGGAGGTTTGTTTTTTTAGTATTCTCCTAGTGTGAGTATATGCAGAATGTGCATTCGTTGTCATCCTCATATACGATAGCCATATTTTCCACAAGTTTTATTATATTTCCTGTTTCTTGAAGTACATAAGGGGAATGTCCTGCAAGGTGTTTCGTATCCTTACAGAGATGCGATATGTCATAATATTTTTTATCATCGGCTATCTTGTTGAGTTCCTTTGATTCTTTGTATTCTGACAGCATTCTTAAAACGTTTTTGAACCTTGTAATTAGCATAAAGTGAATAGGAGTTATTCCTATATATCTTTTGTATAAGCGTTGTAGCTGTTTTTCTGAAATACCCATATTGTATGCAATATCATTTATTTTATCTAGAGGATTAGTTTGATTTATTATCTTATTGATCTTTTGGATGTTTTCATAGTCCTTGATTGATATCAACTCTTTTTGTGATAAGAATGTTGATATTTCTGTTAATATGCTTTCTTGTGTGTTGCCTTGTATCACAGAGTTTATTAGTTGAGTTATTCCAGGAACGTCGATATCTGAGATGTGGCTAAGTGTGTCTGTGTATAAGTATGCATTTCTATTTGTAAGATACCAGATACCAGTTGGTTGAAGTTCAACTCCTATTATATCGATACGGCCTTCAAATCTTATAACACAATAATCATAGTTGGGTCCAAGCAATACGGCAGTATGCCTGTTTGTAATTATGTCAGTATTAGTTCTTATTACTCTGCCATTATATTGATTGTGTTTCTTGATATTGTTGGATTTGCAGTGTCCTACCAAACCATCCTTTATAAACAATAGTTTAGCGTTGAAGTCGGCAAAGTGAAACATATTGTATGTTTTTGATTCTCCCTCCATTACGAAATAGTTTTTTACCATGTTTTTTAGGTGGTTCGGAGGCTCTATTGTCTTGTATTTGATACTCATTTTTGATGTTTGTTTATTTTGCCACAAAAGTAATATTTTTTTTGCTTTCCCCATTGTAAAAAATGGACATAATTTTGTCGCTTTTTTACAGTGTGATTGTTTTTTTTTACTTTACTTTTGTGGCGTGAATCACAAAAATTAAACAAGTACTAAGACATGAAAAAACTATCATTTATTATTGCGCTTATGCTGATGTCGATTGCTGGTATGGCGCAGGATGAGTCTAAAACTTCGACTAAGATTGGTGTCCGTTTCGGATACAATCTGAGTACTATCGACGAGTTTTGGGATTTTAGTAATGATTACAAGGATTGGAAATCAGGCGTAAACTTCGGTGTTGTATCTGATTTTAATATTACACAGAAGATTGTTTTCCGTCCTGGTTTGTATTATTCTTCTAAGGGTGTTAAATTGTTGGATGATTCCAAACATCGTTATAATTATTTGGAAGCTCCATTGCTTGTTGTGTTCCAGCAGTCTGTAACCGAAAATGTTAAGCTTGAATTGCAGGCTGGAATGTATTTGGGAGTTGGAGTCTGTGGCAAAAAGGAATTGCCTATTTACAATGATTGGGGAAATTTTTATAAGGAAGATACATTCAGCGACAAAGGCGCAAAGCGTTTCGACTGCGGATTAAATATCGGATGTGGCCTCCAAATAAGCAAAATTTATTTAGGTGTTTCCTATGAGAATGGCTTTATGGAAATTGAAGATTACAATGTCACTCATTGTTTTATGGCAAATGTTGGGTATTCTTTCTAAAGCTATTTTTTATTATACTCGTATTAGCTGCAAAAAAACTACACAACAAAAAACTCCCGCTCTTGGAAAAATCTCCAAAAGCGGGAGTTTATGTTATATGGTAGAGACGCACGGCCGTGCGTCTCTACGTGCATTTCTAAAGAAAATTATATCTTCTCGATACCTACCTCAATTCTGCGGATAGATTCCTCCTTGCCGAGGTCCTCGAGGATGTCGAAGATGTGTGGACCCTTGCAGGCGCCGCAGAGAAGCAGACGCATTGGGTTTAGCACCTTGCCGAAGCTGAGCTGATTCTCCTGGATCCATGCCGAGATGGTGTCCTCAAGATTCTTGGCCGAGAAGTCGGCGATGCCCTTCATGAACTCCACGCACTTCTTCATGAGCTCAGGAGTCTCCTCCTTCCAGAATTTCTTCTTGTTTACCTGGTCGTACTCGGTTGGGGCGATGAAGAAATATGTGCTCTCTTTCCAGAGGTCGTGGGTGAAGTTGCAGCGGTCCTTTACGAGGCCGCAGATCTTTGTAGCCTTCTCCATAGAGACCTCGATACCGTCGGCCTTGGCGCCCTCAATGAAGTATTTTGCGAGCTCCTCGTTGGGCAATACGAGCATGTACTGCTTGTTGAACCACTTGTTTTTCTCTGGGTCGAACTTAGATCCGGCCTTGTTTACGTGCTCAAGTGTGAAGAGGTTGCAGAGCTCCTCCTTTGTGAAGATTTCCTGTGTGGTGTTGCCTGGATTCCAGCCGAGGAGAGCCATCATGTTGAGGAAGGCCTCTGGGAAGTATCCGTATTCCTCGTAACCCTTGCTCACCTCGCCGCTCTTTGGATCCTCCCAGTGGAGTGGGAACACAGGGAAACCGAGACGGTCGCCGTCGCGCTTAGAGAGCTTGCCCTTGCCGTCTGGCTTCAGGATAAGTGGCAAGTGAGCGAACTCTGGCATGGTGTCGGTCCAGCCGAAAGCCCTGTAGAGCAGGTAGTGGAGTGGGAGAGAGGGCAACCACTCCTCGCCACGGATTACGTGCGAGATTTTCATCAAGTGGTCGTCCACGATGTTGGCAAGGTGGTATGTAGGCATGCCGTCGCTCTTGTAGAGCACCTTGTCGTCCAGGATGGAAGTGTCTGCGTTTATCTCGCCACGGATGATGTCTTTCAAAACGAGTTTCTCGCTTTCTGGCATCTTGAAACGGATAACGTATGGAGCGCCGCTCTGGAGCATGAGTCTTGTCTGCTCCTCGCCGAAAGTGAGCTGATTCTTCATTGTCATACGTGTGGCTGGGCCGTAGCACTGGATAGAGGCTTTCTCGGCCTCAAGTTTCTTGCGCATCTGCTCCAGCTCGTCTGGGGTATCGAATGCGTAATATGCAAAGCCGTCCTTCACAAGCTGCTCGGCATACTGAGTGTAGAGGTGCTTGCGGTTGCTCTGCTTGTATGGGCCGTATTCACCGCCCTT
This sequence comes from Bacteroidales bacterium, assembly GCA_045640025.1. Taxonomy (GTDB): domain Bacteria; phylum Bacteroidota; class Bacteroidia; order Bacteroidales; family UBA3824; genus UBA3824. The sequence continues at coordinate 371 of JAZUEG010000136.1, read as the reverse complement.
AAGGTCGCTCTCGTCGATATCGAGACCAATCCACTCGAGTGAGCGAATGATATAATCCTCGGCACCTGGCACAAAACGTGTCTGATCGGTGTCCTCGATTCTGAGGATGAATTTTCCGCCGTGCTTTCTGGCGAAAAGGTAGTTGAAAAGCGCGGTACGAACACCGCCCAAGTGAAGCGCGCCTGTTGGACTTGGCGCAAATCTTACTCTTACTTCTTTGTTCATGGTTTTATAGTAGTTAGTAGATAGTAGTTAGTAACTCATCTACTGATTGTTATATATTCGTAATAGTTAGTAGTTAGTGGTTAGTAGATAGTAGTTAGTGGTTGCCATCAGTAGTGCACTAACTACTAACTACTATCTACTAACTA
>JAZUEG010000135.1:0-7910 GCA_045640025.1 Bacteroidales bacterium | reverse complement strand
CGGCCAGCATCGACGAGATCCACAGCCGTCTGCCGGAGCTGTCGGCCCGCGAGCTAATGAAATCGGGATTCAAGATAGCAAGACCAGTAATCGGCAGCACCACCACTACCCTACTCTTCGCCTACTCAGGCGGATTCATGTTTGCCTTCATGGCCTTCATGAGCAAGGGAATGCCGTTCGTGTACATCGTGAACACTCCCTTCATCTCCGCCGAAATCCTCCACACCATAGTAGGCAGCCTGGGCCTCGTGCTCACCGCGCCAATAACGGCCGTGGTTGGCGGACTGATATATGGAAAGTGTAAAGTGTAAAGTGTAAAGTGTAAAGAGGAAAGACTCAGACAAGAGGTCCTTGGACCCCCACGCTCCGTAGCCCCGACCTCCAGCAACACAAAATAACCGCTGAGGTCGGGGGATCCAATATGGGCAACAATCAAAAATCAAAAATCAAAAATCAAAAATGTAAAAAAATGACAAAGCTACGTATTTTATATTTCTTGCAGTTTGCGGCGTGGGGAGCATATCTTCCCAGCCTTGGCAGATTTCTCTCAATCCACGACCACGCTGACAGCATCGGTCTGTTTTTCAGCTCCATAGGCTTGGTGTCCATATTGATGCCGGCGCTAATGGGCATGGTGGCCGATAGATGGATTCAGGCCCAGAGACTCTACGCCATCTGTCAGATAATCTGCGCCATAGCCATGATAACGCTCGGCAGGCATCCATTTGGAGGCAGTGACATGGCGATAACGTATCCGCTATACCTGATAGCCATATCATTCTACATGCCGTCGTTGGCGCTGTGCAACTCGGTGTCATACAATGCGTTGGAAAAATCGGGCACGGACCCTATAGCCACTTTCCCAAAGATAAGGCCATTCGGCACGGTGGGATTCGTGGCCAGCATGTGGATTGTGGATATGCTTGATTATCAATTCTCCGGAGCGCAGTTTGTATTGAGCGGATTCATCAGCCTCGCCGCCGGACTCTACGGCCTCGCAATGCCCAAGTGCGAGATTTCCAACAAAGCTGATATCAGGACCTTCGCCGACAGAATCGGAGTAAAAGCCTTCAGCCTCTTCAAGCGTAGAGAGATGGCCGTATTCTTCATATTCGCGGCATTCATGGGCGTATGCACCAAGATAAGCGACGGATTCGCAAACACTTACGTATCAAGCTTTGGGATGTTGGAGGATTTCGCCGATACCTTCGGCGTAAGGCACGCCAACATCCTGATATCACTATCGCAGATATCGGAGGCGGTATGTATATTGCTGATACCCATAGCGTTCAGGAAATACGGATTCAAGAATGTGATGATAATAGCCTCGGTGGCCTGGGGACTTAGGTTTGCGCTATTCGGCCTTGGCGATCCCGGCAGCGGAGTCTGGATGCTGATACTCAGCTGCATAATATACGGCGTGGCCTTCAATTTCTTCAGCATATCGGGCTCGCTGTTCGTAAACAAGGAATGTGAGCCGGGAATCAGGTCGTCGGCGCAGGGCCTCTTCATGATGATGAGCAGCGGAATAGGGTCGACCCTCGGAATGATTGGCGCTCAGGCAGTTGTGAGCCATTTCGTAAAAGGCGAGCCTTTGTCGCGCATGGAAGGCTGGCAGACTTCGTGGCTGATATTCGCGGGATACGCAATTATAATAGGAGCCGCTTTTGCCATACTCTACAAGAACAGAAAGAATGATGAAAAAAATTAGTCATTTTTTTTGCAGCTAATAGCAAAAATTTTTATATCTTTCTGAAATAAAAGCAAAAGCAAATGTCATTTGTACGCAGAATAATAATATTCTTAGTTGTATTGTTGCCAAATTTTATAGGCGCAATTACAACTAATGCGCAACCTCATCCATCACACGATGAGGTAGAGATTCTGCGTGCCTCGGTATCAACAATGCCAGATGACGACGAGAAACTGTATCAGCTGGACATACTGGCCGAGGGCTTCTCCGATATCGATTCGGTGGGCAAATACACATTACAGCAGCTCGACCTTGCCACTCAGCTGGGCGACACAAGCTACATCATCAAGTCGCTCGACAGGATGGGATGGTATTACGACATGACAGGAAACCACGACAGGAGCCTTGAATATTACAGCAGCCTGATGATCATTCAGCAGCGGCGCGGCGACCTATTGGGAATGGGCAAAGCCATATCCGGAATGGGCGACGCGATGCTGGGGATAGGCGATTTTCAGAAAGGTATAGAATACAAGGGAAGGGCGCTCAACATCCTGAAAGAATACGGCGGACAGGAGGATATCCCAATGATATACAGGGCAATGGGCAAGGCCTGCATGGACTACACGCTATACCCGATGGCCATGGAATATTTCAACAAGGCACTCGAGAGCGACCTATCGATGCAGGACGAGGACGCAAGCGGAAACACAAGAAACATAGGCCGCGACTACCATTTCATAGCACGGTGCAAGCTGGAGGAAGGCATCTACACCGATACGGCATCGCTCCTTGAGGTAAGGGACCTGATACAGAAGGCCATGCAATACCACGACGTATCGGAGGACTACATATTCAAGGGCCTCAGCTGCATACACCTGTCGCTGGTATACGCCAGCCTCGTAACGATAACGCGCAACTGGAACTACGCCGACAGCAGCTTCCACTATTACGACCTCGGCAAAAAGACCAAGGCAATATCCGGATACAAACGATACAACGAGTGTTTCGAAATCCTGCAAGCAATACACATGTCACTGCTGGGCAACCGCAGCGACGCCATCGAAATACTCGACAACATAGACCAGAGGAAGGATATGCCAATGGAGATAAAGGCAATGCTATCGAGGGTATATTATCTAATATATTACACCGACATGAACTGGAAGGGACTGCTCAAGAACTTTGAGCGCGCCGAGCGGATACGCAAGCAGATATACATCACCGAATTTTACGCCAAGGTATCCAAGATAAACCTATCGGCAAGGATAGAGGGACAGATATACCACGACGAAAGACTCAGACAGCTGAGCCTGGACCAATTTGAGCGCGAGAGCCGTTTCCACAAGAAATTCACCGGATACGCCGCCGTGCTGATATACTTTTTCCTGATGCTGATACTGGTATTGGGAATAGAATACATCTACAACAAAGTGGTGAACCAGAGGCTGAAAGACCACGAGCAGAAACTCCGCGCAGTCAACAGTCAGCTGCAGGCACTCTACAACGAGACCAAGGAGCAGAGCGAGGAGATAGAATCTCAGACCCGCGAGATGAAACGCCAGCGCAACAAGCTATCCACCTACAACTTCAAGATGATGGTGCATCTGGGCATCGGGCAGAGGATGCAGTCGTATGTATTGCCATCAGCTGATACGGTGAAATACATAATGGGCGACAGCTTCATAATGTGGCGGCCTCTGGAGGAAGTGAGCGGCGATTTCTACTGGTGCACCGAGGTAAACGGATACAAGATAATAGCCGTGGCCGACTGCACGGGTCACGGAATACCCGGAGCATTCCTCAGCATGCTGGGAGTGGCCATGCTGAACAGCATAGTGCCCAGGATGGGTCACCTGACCAACGCCGGCAAGATACTCGACCGGCTGAGGGAACGCGTGGAGGAGATAGTGAAGCGCGGCGCCACCAACAACGACGTACACGACGGAATGGACATTGCGCTGTGCCTGTTCGACCAGCAAAACCACAAGCTGCAATACGCCGGAGCATACCGCCCGCTGTGGATGGTGCGCAACGGCGTACTCACCGAATACAAGGGCGACAAATACCCCGTGGCCGTAGACGAGGACCGCAAGGGCAAATACACCAACTATGAGATAAGTACAGCCAAAGGCGATATGTTCTACATGTTTACCGACGGAATAACCGACCAGTACGGAACAGGATCCAAGGGCAAGAAAACCAAATTCAAGCCCAAGAGACTCCGCGAGTTCACGGAGCAGAACTTCGCATTGGAGCCATCAGCTCAGAAAACCAAACTAGAAAACACCATAGACCAATGGCGCGGAATGGAGGACCAGACCGACGACATGCTGGTAATCGGAATAAGGGAACAGTAAATAAATGCGCATCAGCTGCCTGAAAATACTAATAATACTGCTGCTGACAGCCTCAGCGGCCAAGGCCCAGGACCCATCGCCCCGGACCCTGGACAGCCTGTGGTCCCAGTTCTGCAGCCTTCCGCCCGGCGACAAGAAGCTGAACGCCATATCGAAATACACATACACGCTCCAAAACATAGACAGCATCACAAAATACGCCAAGATAGGCCTGGAGCTCTCGCACGAATACGGACACCAGCACTTTGAGGGCGATTTCAACAGATTTGTGGGCTGGACATACGCCGCCAAGGGACAGGCCGACAGCGCGCTGATATACTACATGAGGGCCGCGGAGATATTCTCGGAAACCAACGAGCTCCAAAACCTCGCATTCGCATACTACGGCATATCAGAGATCATGGAGGTAGAGCAAAACCTATCAGGCGCCATAGACTACACGCTGCAGATGGAGCAGATAGGATCGCAGAGCGGACAAGACCCCATAAGGGCATTAGCCTACTTCCGCCTGGGAGGCATATACCTGGAGCTGAAGGCCTTCGCAGAGGCGCGCCAGTATCTGCGCATGGCAGCTGATATCAATACACCGGGCAACAACCCCATGCAGCTCGGCAACGACTACAGGGTACTCGCCGAAACTTTTTACTCCGAATACAAGAAAGCAGGCAACCTCGATTCGGCCATAAAATACTACAAAAAGGCCGGCGAGCTTTACGAGAAAAGCAACGACGTATTCGACCTCACATACACATACTATCAGCTATGCGAAACCTGCCTGAAACTGGCCCAGAGCGACACCGCCCAAAAGCAGAGCCATCTTGATACGATATTCAGCTATATATCAAAGGCTCAAGACCTTAGCAGTCAGATAGGATATTATTACTACGAGCCACAGCTTAGGGCCGTATACATAAAATACCTTATAGAAAAGGGCGACCTGAAGACAGCAGAAAAATTGTTCAGGCAGCTGAAACAGGAATCAATAACCGACCCATTGATACTCGGCAACATCTACCAGACCGAAGCTCTGCTGCTGAAAGCCCGCGGACAATGGGAAAAAGCATTTGAGCTAACAAACTCTCTCGCCATCAGCTACAAAAGGAACATGCTGAACCTGCTGGATATAACAACCATAACCAACAAAACCAGCGAAAACGATTTTCTGCACAGGCAGCGCCAGCGCCAGAAAGAGGAGGAAGAAAACCTCCGGAAGATGGAAGACCAAAGACTTTTCTCTCAGAAAATCAACAAGATAATAGCTGCAATACTGGCAATACTGGTATTGAGCATATTAGTGATGCTGATACAATACATCCACAACCGAAGGGTATACAGGCAGCTGAAACAGCAAAAAGACAACATTGCCGGCCAAAACGCACTGCTGAAAGGACTTAACGAGGAAATTCTTCAGCAGAAACAGCAGATGGAAACCCAGACCCAGGAGATAAAACAGCAGACCAGAAAACTAATGCATCAGCACCGCGAGATAGTGGACGCGCTTGAATCGGCCGAGATGATACAGCGTGCCCTGATGCCCGACCTCGACAGACTGAACTCCATGTTTGGCGATACAATGGTATACTGGAAGCCATTCGGAATAGTGAGCGGAGATTTCTACTGGACAGCCGAAGTGCTGGGCCACAAGCTATTGGCCGTAGCCGACTGCACAGGCCACGGAGCTCCCGGAGCAATGATGAGCACACTGGGAATATCGTCGCTAAACGAGATTTGCTCATCGATAAAACGCAGAGGACAAATGCCCACGGCGGCCGAGATACTCCGTCAGCTGCGCGTGATGATAGTGCAAAGGATTTCGCGCCCGGCCACAAGATACGAGGACTCCATAAACGACGGCATGGACATAGCCCTCTGCATCATCAATCCCGACGGCCATGGCATACAGTTTGCCGGAGCCAAGAGGCCTCTATGGCTGATGCGCGAGGGCAAAATCACCGAATACCGGGGAAGCCGCATTACAGTAGGTCCCGACACATTGGGCGAAAAAATCGACTTTGAGAACCACAACATCGAAATCCAAAAAGACGACATATTATATATGTTTTCGGACGGCATCACCGACCAGCTCGGAATCCGCCCCGACGGCAAAAGGAAGAAATTCCAGTCGTCCCAGCTGAAACAGGTTTTGGAGTCGGTAAGCCATGAGAATTTCGACACACAATGGCTAATCCTCAACACCCGTCTCCACGAATGGGAAGGCCCCGAACGCCAACAGACCGACGACATAGTGCTGATGGGAATCAGGGTTAATTAATAATTAATAATTAACAATTAAGAATTAATAATTATAAATCAAAAATCAAAAATGAAGAAACTTTTAGCAATGGCTCTCGCAGCCAGCACACTTGCAGCGTGCAACACATCATCAAGCAATCAGGCTGCCCAGGAGGAGCAGTCAGCAAAGACATTGATACTCTGCTACTCTCAGACCGGAACCACCAAGACCGTGGCCGAGGAGATTCAGAAGCAGACCGGCGCCGACATCGAATTCATAGAGTGCGTAACACCTTACGACGGCGATTTCGGTCAGACAATAGAGCGCTGGCAGAAGGAGAAGGCCGACGGCGTACTCCCTGAGATCAAGGAAGTTAAGGCCAACCCAGCCGACTATGACGTGATTTTCCTCGGCTATCCAGTCTGGGGCGGATCATACGCGTCACCAATGGCAAGCTATCTCAAGACCCAGACATTTGAGGGCAAGAAGGTGGTGCCCTTCATGACATTCGGCAGTGGCGGCAACACAAGTGTCAACGACCTGAAGGCTGCCCTCCCCAAGGCCACAATAGCCGAGGGCTACGGCGTAAGAACTGCCAGAATATCAGCCGCTCCAGCCGAGATAAAACGCTTCCTCATAGAGCAGGGTTACGTGAAGGGCGAGGTGTCTCCTCTCCCAGCCTACTCTGAGATGCAGGCTGTCAGCGAGGCCGAGACAGCAATCTTCAACGAGGCTTGCGCCGATTACCAGTTCCCTCTCGGCACTCCAGTAGAGTTCGGCAAGCGCCAGACCGAGACCTCTACCGACTATGTTTTCAAGGCCAAATCTCAGGCCCAGGACGGCAGCGAGAGCACATCAACAATCTACGTGACAGTAGCCAACGGCGCCAAGCCTGAGTTCACAGAGGTGGTAAGATAATAAATAATAATTACGAAATCCGAATTACGAATTACGAATTCATTAATCCGGAGGCAATTCGGATTTCGTAATTCGTAATTCGTAATTAAATAAAAAATGCAGGATTTCGCAGCAATAGATTTCGAGACAGCTAATAGCGAGCGGAGCAGCGTATGCTCTGTGGGAGTGGTGATTGTGAGGGACGGCGCTATAGTGGACAGTTTCTACTCGCTGATTCAGCCCGAGCCCAACTACTACAATTATTATTGTCAGATGGTTCACGGACTATCGGAGGCAGACACCGACAGCGCCGAGGTTTTCCCATACGTTTGGGAAAAGATTGCGCCCAAGATTGAGGGGCTTCCACTCGTGGCGCACAATGCCGCCTTCGACGAAAGCTGTCTGAAAGCGGTATTCAGGACCTATCAGATGGATTATCCTGATTATGAGTTTCACTGCACCTGCAAGGCCGCCAAGAAAGCCTTCCCAAAGCCGACGGTCCCAAACCATCAGCTCCACACTATATCGGCCCTCTGCGGCTACAACCTCGAAAACCATCACCACGCCCTGGCCGACGCCGAGGCCTGCGCATATATCGCGATGAAGATTCTATAAATCAATATTTTACAAACTAACAAAATTATTCAATGAAAAAACTTATGACAATTGCCCTGGCGGCCCTGGCGATATCAGCCAACGCTCAGGACAAGCTTTATCCCAACGAGTT
>JAZUEG010000134.1:0-10342 GCA_045640025.1 Bacteroidales bacterium | reverse complement strand
ACCTCGCCATGGTGATGATAGATTACGATAACATGCAGATGCAGTTTGCCGGTGCTTACCGTCCGCTGTGGATTTGGAGGTCTGGCGAGCTGATACAGTACAAACCCGACAAGATGCCGATTGGTATTTATCTTGGCCCAGAGAAGGATTTTACGAACCACGAAATCGAAATCAAGACCGGCGATGTGCTTTATATGTTCAGCGACGGCATTCCCGATCAGTTTGGCTTCATCGACGACAGCCACACTACTTGCAAGCATTTCTCCACCAAGAAATTAGCCGCGCTGATTACCGAGATAGGTGGCCATCAGCTGCAGGAACAAAAACAAAGGATAGAGAGCGAGGTGGATGCCTGGAAAAACGGATACAAGCAGCTGGACGATAATATTTTGATTGGAATCAGGATTTAATGGATTTTCGTATTGCGGAATGGTTTTTGTTTTGTATATTTGCGGAATAAATTATATTGATAAGATGCGCAATTTTATTTTGCTTTTATATATTTTTTTCGCTACTCTAAATGCCTATTCGCAGGATTCGTCAGACTATTTGGATAGCCTGAAGACTGTGTATTCCACAATGTCGGACAGAGATAAAGCCAAGATTAAAGTTTGTCAAAAAATAGTTGCAGCTGTGGAGTCTACTGATTCTGTTTATGCCTGGGCAGGTGAGATGGCAAGGCTTGCGGATATTCAGAATGATGATTATTGGAGAGCTTCAGCCTATTACAATACATCTTGGGCCGATTATTATGTAGATGAATATGATTCTGCCATAGTGCATGCCAACAAGGCCAAAATGTATTATGATGCTTATCTTAAAGCAATAGGAGAAAACCGCGCTGATGCCATACTTGCTTTTAATATAAACACTATTCTTGGAGCTATTTATGCGGTTCTTCAGAATTATGAGATTTCCGATGTATTCTACAATGAGGCTCTGGATATAGCAAATAAGCTGGACAATTATTATTATTTGTCGGAGGCCTACCGTCATATTGGAGAGAATTATACTTTTCAGGGTTTCTATTCCGGAGCCGACAGTTTGCTCAAGTTGGCCCTTCATTATGATTCGTTGTCGGTAGATGAAAATTCATTTTCCGATAGTTATTTCAGGCTTTGCAATCTGTATATGTTTCAGTGCAAACGCAATCTGTCGAATGTGGATACTTCGCTGGTAATGGCGGCCAAGAAGTATATGATTCTCGCTATGGAAAACAACGATGATGATTTTTTCAGGTATCAGCTGTATTATCCGCTTTTCGAGAGTTATTTTTTGGAATATAAGTATTGCAACCGCAATGCCGCATACAAGCTCAGTCTCCTGGATTCTATTGACCGTATTTTGTATGAAGGAGATCGGTATATTACGGAGTATTCCGTTGGCAACAATGAAAAGCTGCTTATCACTTTTGGATATATCCGCTGTGATATTGCCCGCAGGAGGTTTGCCGATGCCCGTGCCAAGCTCGATAGTATAAGTTTTAGTGATTTGGAACCAGCTGATATCGAGACTATGTACTTGATATTGGGTGAATATTACGAGGAGTCCGGAAATTCTGACAGCGCACTGTATTACAACCGCAAGTATTACGAAACCCTTTTGGAGAACAATTCGGTTGATTTGGCAGTAAAATCCACGCAGAATCTTGTGCAGTCGGATTTCAACGACCAGATCCGCAAGCGTGAGGCCGAGGAGGGCCGCAGCCGGCAGCGGATAATGGTTGTAATGATTCTGGTTTTGGTACTTGTGATTTTCTTTGTTTTCGAGTATTTCCGCAATCGCCGTCACAATAAGGAGCTTAATGAGAAAAACACCGAACTCGCCAAGAGTCACAAGCAGATAACGGATTCCATCAGTTATGCCTCGCTCATTCAGCGGGCCGCGCTTCCCAAGGACAATGAGCTGAGCGCGCTTTTCAACGATTATTTCCTGATATACAGGCCGTTGAACATTGTGGCCGGCGATTTTTACTGGGCATCGCAGATTGGACGCTGGAAAATCCTCGTATGCGCCGACTGCACTGGTCACGGTGTGCCCGGAGCCTTTGTAAGTATGCTCGGTGTAAGCCTGCTGAATGAGGTAACTGCCAATGTATCAGCTGATACCAAGGCTTCTGATATCCTAAACGAGCTGAGGGCAAAGCTGATGCGCGCTCTCGGTCAGAACAAGAAGAAATACGACAACGGCGCTGTGTATTCCATGGACGGCATGGACCTCGCCATGGTGATGATAGATTACGATAACATGCAGATGCAGTTTGCCGGTGCTTACCGTCCGCTGTGGATTTGGAGAGCAGGCCAGCTGATACAGTACAAACCCGACAAGATGCCGATTGGCGTTTATTTCGGCTCCGAGAAGTCGTTCACGAATCACGAAATCGAAATCAAGACCGGCGATGTTCTCTATATGTTCAGCGACGGCATTCCCGATCAGTTTGGCTTCACCGACGACAGCCACACCACTTGCAAGCATTTCTCCACCAAGCAATTAGCTGCGCTGATTACCGAGATAGGTGGCCATCAGCTGCAGGAACAAAAACAAAGGATAGAGAGCGAGGTGGATGCCTGGAAAAACGGATACAAGCAGCTGGACGATAATATTTTGATTGGAATCAGGATTTAGTAGGTTTTCGTATTGCGGAATGGTATTTGTTTTGTATATTTGTAATTATCAAAACTGCAAGTATTTGAAACGAATATTTTACATATTATTATTTTTGCTTTTATCATTGGGAGCTAATGCGCAGATTGACGAGGACAACGAACTCGACAGTCTGGTAAATTTGTATCATGTTTTGGATGATAAGGACACAAGCAAGGTGGGAATTTGTGAAAAAATTGCTCTTCTGCATTATAGTGTTGATTCTACTCTTCTTTGGGCCGATCGTCTTCATACTCATGCAGTATCTTCTGATAATTCTTATTATAAGGGGCGCGCATATTATTTCAAATCTTGGGCCTATAACAATATGTCTGTTTGGGATAGCGCAATATATTTCGGCAATAAGGCGCTCCTCATTGCAGATTCTTTGAAGATTAATAAATTCAAGGTATTGTGTTTCCTGCAATTAGCATCTCCTTATTCTTCATGTTTTATTTTCGATGATTCGGACGATTGCCTGATACAGGCTATGGATATTGCACGAAGCGACAAGGATACAGCATTGCTGTGTGAAGCTCTTCGTCAATTAGGTTCTAATTATGTAATTCGCAGAATGTATCAGAAGGCCGAGCAGACTTTTAATGAGGTATTGAGTTTGGATTCATTGTTTTCGCCGCAAGATTCCAGACTTATTTTGTTTGAGCTTTCTGATGTTTATTCAAATATGTATAGTGAGCAGTTGCCTTCCAATGATTTTTCGCTTGTCCTGAAAGCAAAAGAATATGCCTTGAGAGCGTATTCTATGGAGACTGTTTATTATCTGGATGATTTTTATGTATTGAAATCATTGCTCAAGTCTATGTTTTATGAGGGCATTAATAGTTCTGGTATTCGTAAAAAACAAATCGTTGATTCGATGAAAGTTTTTATTGATGAGGCTTTTCAGTTAATTGATGAATTAGGTTTGGATTCCGAAACAAATACTTTGATGATGAATGTTGCCAATTATGAAATATTAGCAGGTAATTTGGCTAGAGCCAAGTTCGTTCTTGATTCGTTACAATCTTTGGATAGTCTATACAATTATGATATTAGTTATTATCATTATTATATGGCCCGCAATATAAAGGATAGTGCTTATTATCATTTATTGTTGGCTCTAAAATATAAGCTTGATGACTATTCTGTTGATAAGGCGGTTAATATTTCAGGCGTTATTCAGGAGAATGATTTTAAAGAGCAGATTAGAAACCGCGAGATTGAAGAACAGAAGCGTTCGGAGCGGAGAACCCGTATTATAATTTACGTCGCTATTGGTATTTTTTTGATTCTTACCTTCATAATTTTTGAGTATTTCCGCAAGCGCAGGCACAATCGTATTCTCAATGAGAAGAACATTATTCTCCAAAACCAGAAGGAAGAAATCCTTCAGCAAAAGGAGGAGCTTAACGCCTCCAAGGATGAGCTATCGGCGCGCAACGAGGAGATAATGGCTCAGAATGAGCAGATTACCCACAAGAACAAGCAGATAACGGATTCCATAAATTACGCCTCGCTCATCCAGAAGGCGGCGTTACCAAGGCCGGAGGATTTGAGCGCGCTTTTCGGAAAATATTTCCTGATATACAGGCCATTGAACATTGTAGCCGGCGATTTCTATTGGGCGTCGCAGGTCAGCAGATACAGTATTCTTGTGTGCGCCGATTGTACAGGTCACGGAGTTCCCGGTGCCTTTGTAAGCATGCTCGGCATTAGCTTGCTGAATGATGTAACTGCCAGTGTTACAGCTAATAGCAAGGCTTCTGATATCCTCAACGAGCTGCGTGCCAAGCTGATGCGTTCTCTTGGCCAGAGCAAGAAGAAGTATGACAACGGGGCCGTGTATTCCATGGACGGCATGGACCTCGCCATGGTGATGATAGATTACGAGAACATGACACTTCAGTTTGCCGGAGCGTATCGTCCGCTCTGGATTTGGAGATCTGGCCAGCTGATACAGTACAAACCCGACAAGATGCCGATTGGCCTCTATCTGGGCCCCGAGAAGGATTTCACCAACCATGAAATTGAGATATTGCCCGGCGACGTGCTTTACATGTTCAGCGACGGCATTCCCGATCAGTTTGGCTACACCGACGACAGCCACACCACGTGCAAGCATTTCTCTACCAAGAAATTAGCCTCGCTTCTCACCGAGATAGGCGGCGAGACTCTCTCCGAGCAGAAATCCCGCATTGAGAGCGAGCTGGATGCCTGGAAAAACGGCTACAAGCAGCTGGACGATAATATTTTGATTGGAATAAGGATTTAAGACCATTAGCTACCTATATAAATATGAGAACGATACAGTGGATGATAATTTTTTTGCTATTAGCTGCCCAAACCCAGGCACAGACAGGCTCCGATGAGGAATACGACAGCCTGAAGACTGTGTTTTACTCTCTGGACAACGGCGATACCTCCAAGCTCGTGATTTGCAAGCAGATAGCAAGCGGTCTCAATAATCTGGATTCCACTGTGGTATGGGCCGAAAGATTAGTGAATATTGCTGAATATCAGAAAGAACCGCTTCAGATGGCTTATGGATATTTCTACAAGTCGTGGGCGCATTATTATAGCAATGATTATTCGCAGTCGATACAGGAGGGCATGAGATCGCTGCTGATAGCTGATTCGCTGAAAAACAATGACTTGAAGTTTAAGGTTAATCTGATGATAGGTCACAATTATTTTTCGATGAAGGATTATGAGGGTAGCGATGTTTTTTATCTGAATGCGCTGGAGCTGGCCCGGCTGGAGAGCGATACCAACAAGATTTGCCAGTGTATGCGTTTTGTAGCTGATACATACACCAATAAGAGCATGTATGCCAACGCCTCGGATATGTATGAGCAGGTATACGCCATAGATTCGGCCCGCGGTAACCTCGATGATATGCGCCGCGATTATCATGGTATAGTGTATATCCTTATATGTCAGTATCTTGATAAGTTTACCGACCAGGATATCAGCCTGATACTCAAGGCAAAGGAATATCTGAAAAAGATCGAGGCGATAGAGACCAAGTCGGTATACAGCAAATACAATGTGCTGAAGGCGTATTTTTTCATAATGCTGTCGGAGTTTCAGTATTACGATTATCAGGGAGCGCGCCGTGCCGAGGTGCTGGATACGATGCGCAATTTTGTATACACGGCGCGCGAATATTCCAGCTACATCAATCTTGGCGCATCGGCCGCGTTTGACGATGTTCAGCTGGCCAACTATCTGATAGCCAGCCGAGAATACAAGGAGGCCAAGAGGGTGATAGATTCGCTGAGGGTGCTTGTGGATTCCGATTCGGCCACGTATTATACTCTAAGTCCCGATATCAATCTGGCGCTCGATTATTATTACAAGCAGATAGGCAATATGGACAGCGCCTATTATTTCAAGACCAAATATTTTGAGTATCAGCTGCTTGAACTTTCTCCCGACTATGCCGTGCAGGCCACTCGGAACTGGGAGCGCGCACAGTTTCAGGACAAGATCCGCACTCGCGAGCAGCGCATCGAAAACCGTCAGCGGATAATAAACAGGATACTGCTTGTGACCGGAGTTGTTTTGCTGTTTCTTCTGGTGGATTATCTCCGCAAGCGCCGTCACAATAATGTGCTGAACGGCAAAAACCGTGAGCTCATTCAGCAGAAAGAGGAAATCCGCGCCCAGAACGAGGAGATCTCGAAGATTAATTTGCAGATTACATCGTCCATCAATTATGCCAGCCTTATACAGAAGGCCGTAATGCCCAAGGATGAGTATCTGAAGTCGATGTTTACGGATTATTTCCTCATTTACAAGCCATTGCAGATAGTGGCTGGCGATTTTTACTGGGCCAATATGATAGGCAGATACAATATTTTGGTATGTGCCGATAGCACTGGTCACGGTGTGCCGGGCGCGTTTGTAAGTATGCTGGGCATCAGCTTGCTCAATGACATTGTGCCCACCATGGTTTTTCAGGAGTGCAGGGCAGCTGATATCCTTAATGAATTGAGGGACAGACTGATGTATTGTCTGGGGCAGAGCCGTCAGCTCTATGACGAAGACAAGCTGGAAAATAAGGACGGCATCGATCTTTCGATAATAATGATGGATACGGAGCTTGGCAGGGTTCAGTACGCCGGCGCCAACCGTCCGCTGTGGATTTTCAGGAAAAACGGTAAGCTGGATACTTTCAAGCCCGACCGTATGCCCATAGGACTTTACCTTGGCGAGGAGCGCAGTTTTGCAAATCACGAGTTGGATGTGGAGAGCGGCGATGTGCTTTACATGTTCAGCGACGGCATTATCGACCAGTTTGGTTTCCTCGATGACAGCCACAAGAATTACAAGCGTTTTTCCACCAGGCAGTTTAATAATCTGATTTCCAGGATGGGCCATCTTCCGCTCGCCGAGCAGAAACTTTCCATAGAGAACGCTCTTCAGCAATGGCAGAACGGCCATCCGCAGAGCGACGATATCATCGTGATAGGAGTGGAGGTTTAGCTGAAAATAGTTATTTTAATATCTTATGGAGTTGAAATATGCCATTTATTCCAGGACAAGTGCAGATATGGTATTTGTCATCTTCATAGCTGTTTTCTTCAACGTTTTCCAAACTTCTGGAATTGGTTAATGCACATGGATTAGTATCGGCCATCAAAACACATTTCACGATATTGCTGTTGGAAAGGTGTATTTTGTCCACTCCGGAATATTTTGTTATGTTGTCAGTTTCTGTTTTAATTCTGTTGGCTGTTTCAAATATGTATCTTATTAGACAGTCAGCGGCCTCAAGTTGTGCCTTAGCCTTTTTCTTGTTTGAGCTTCGGTTTTTTGATTCGCATGCTTTCATTTCCAATAATACCACATAGAACTTTTCTTTTTTGTTGGGTTTTTTGCAACTGCAAATCAAAATATAATCGCATAGTGACCTTAATCCCGATGGTTCATTCTTTTCTGAAAAGAATGGAAAATGAATGTTCCCATCCTTATCGTCAAATTTGTAAACCATGAGGTTGGTGATATTTTCTTCGTCAATTACAACTGTATGAATAATATCTTTCCCGGTTTTGTGTTGAGACTCTTCCAGTGTGAATAATCTTTTCTTTTTAATAAGATATTCACTATTGTGGCCAATAATATTGCTGATAAAATCAAATTCTACCATTTTAATCCTCCTTTTCCATGTCGCCTAATGTGTTGAACAAAATACTTGAACGTCTGTTTTGTTCTCTTGCTGTTTGGTCAATGGATTCAATGCTGAATCCATATTCATCAACGTCTACAGTTCGGCCTATTACCTTGCCTTTTTTGTCGAAGTCAAAGTAAATAACCTGTATATCATGGAAATCCAACAAAGAATCATCTTCGTAGAATTGTTTGTACGAATTGTCACCTTTGTTTTTCAGTGATTTTGCGACTATGAGATTGTTTATTTCTCGTATTATGTAATCACTATGAGTGCTTGCAATCATTGGAAGATTGTTGTTGGTAATTTTGGCAAATATCTGAGCCAACATTACCTGATTGTCAGGATGCAAATTCATCTCTGGTTCGTCGATTATAAGGCCTTGCCCAAGTTGGGATTGGTGCTTAAGGTAGATGACTAAGCTCGACAAAGTTTTTACTATTGATGATGACATACTGAATGGTAAATTGATATTGTCTTGTGGTGAATATACAACCTCTCCATTATCAGTGATGTTTACATCACCTTTCAATAATTTATTTTCTATTTCAACAGCTAAATTGTAAAAATATCCTTTTCTTTTTTTCCAGTTTTCCAAATCGCATGCATTCATCAGACAATCAGTGATTGCCATGGGGTATCTTCTTGTTTTTTCGTTTAGCAGCTGATTGGCCTTGATTGGTGTTGCGAGCATCTTGTTTACCAATTCTGTTCTGTTGAGAGACAATTCTGTCTTGAAGGTAAAGATGCCATTTCTTTCTACCGGCAACATGGTGAAATTCAACCCGGAAAATCTCCTGAGTAAATAACTCCATTCCATCTCAGGCAACCCGATGTAATATGGATTCTCCAAAATGAATTTATACTTTTGGTCAGTCTTTTTTATATTTGAAGAATGTGATAATTTTTCACAGAAGATGTCAATATCATTATCGTTATGTTCTAATTCGATTTTCAATGATTTAAATTGCTTTTTGGCAGTTGTTTCTGATATGCCAAATATTTCTTCTTTTCTGGAGTTTAAGCAGCGGAATACTTCCTGGTAAAATTCATCCAAATATTCTTTTTTTATGGTAAACGGTGCTTTATGTGCAAGATTTAATCCTTCTTCCTGTAGAGATTTCAATTCAGAATCGAAAAATGCGTCAGGAAAGTTATTTCCAATGGCATTCAGGATATAAGATAAATATGTTTTTCCTGTGGAATTGGGTCCACAGAAAAGAGTGAGTTTCTTGTTGAGCTCAAGTTCTACATCTTTTATTATGCCTAAATTCTGAATATGAAGTTTCATAATGTTGTTGATATTGTTATCTTTTGCAAAAATATATTATTATGATTTATAATCAAAACTTTTTTCTATAAATATAAAGAGGATGCCGCACTTTATGATTTGCAGCATCCTCTTTTATGATAATCTAAAACGTGAAATCTTTACTTAGCCTCCACTCTCTCTACCGAGAATGGGGTGAGGATAATCTCTGTGCGGCGGTTCTGTGCGCGGCCGGCCTCTGTGGCGTTGCTGGCCACTGGATAATATTCGGCGCGTCCGGTGGATGCAAGGCGCTTCTGAGGAAGACCTGCGTCGCTCAGGGCTCTTACTACAGAGTTGGCGCGGGCTGTCGACAGTTCCCAGTTGTCCTTGTACTTATTGCCGGTCACCTTCACATTGTCGGTGTGGCCCTCTACCATGATTCCTACATTAGGATTGTTGCCCAATTCCTTGGCCAGAGTCTGAATGGCCTTCTTGCCCTTGGCCTGTACGTCTGACGATCCCGACTGGAACAGGAGCTTGTCGAGCATGATTACGTAGAGCTTGCCGTCGCGGGTCTCCACCTTCAGCTCGTCGCTCTTGAAATCCACAAAAGCCGACTGGAGCGACTTCTGGAGCGCTGCCATTTCGGCATTCTTGGCAGCAAGCTGTGCCTCGTATTCGGCAATCTTGCTGGCGCTGGCCTCCAGCTGTGCGGCATTGCCGCCCAATTGGGTGTTCAGCTCATCATACTTGCGCATCAGGTCGCTGTAATTATTTTGCATGCTCTCGTTCTCGGTCTGATACTTCCTGAACTGTTCCGAAACCGTCTGATGCTCTTTCTTGAGCTGCTCGTAGCGGTTGTTGGACTGTATCTTGTCCCATACAAAGAGACCGGCCAATACCAGGAGGACGATAGCCAAAAGCCAAGCCCAGAATTTTGAGCTGTTTTTTTCCTTGGTGTTCTGTGTAACTGTTGTGTTACTTGTTGATGTTTCGCTTGACATATTAATTAACGTTTTGATTTTGTTGGCAAAATTATATAATTAGTTGTCAACTACAAAAGATTTTTTGATTAAATATCAAATTATTTTATGTCAATTTGTCAGTTTTGGGCCGGATGGTCTATTAATTGATACGTATTAGCTGAAAAACAAATATACCCGGATATGAACAAGGCACAGATCAACAACATACACCGCAGCGTGCTCAAGATGGTGTACGCCGGCAAGCTCCACGAGGCCGCCGCCATCATCAAGAGCCAGGACATCATCAAT
>JAZUEG010000133.1:0-5812 GCA_045640025.1 Bacteroidales bacterium | reverse complement strand
TGAGGGCGACCTCACTATCGTGGTGTTCCCTCCCCTGAAACTCCCCGGCAAGAAGCCCGAGGAACTCGCATACGAGTTGGGAAACTACCTCGCCGAAAACTGGAGCAACTGCAAGGGCTTCAACGTTGTAAAGGGCTTCCTGAATATCGTACTCAAGAAATCGGCTATCACCGATATGCTCCTCAAAATCAATGAGGATCCAGAGTTTGGAATCACTCCCGTAACCGAGAAGTCGAAGAAAATCGTTCTTGAGTTCTCGTCACCAAATACCAACAAGCCTCTCCACCTCGGACACCTCAGAAACAACTTCCTCGGCGACTCAATCAGCAAGATTCTCAAGGCTGGCGGAAACAACGTTATCAAGGTGAACCTCGTAAACGACCGCGGAATCCATATCTGCAAGTCAATGCTTGCCTGGCAGAAATGGGGCAACGGCGAGACACCTGCCTCATCAGGAATGAAGGGCGACCACCTTATCGGAAAATACTACGTGGAGTTCGACAAGCATTACAAGGCTGAGATAAAGGAACTTATGGCTCAGGGAATGAGCGAGGACGACGCCAAGCAGAAGGCCCCTTCAATAATAGAGGCTCACGAAATGCTCCAGAAATGGGAACAGGGCGACAAGGACACCGTGGAGCTCTGGAAGACTATGAACAACTGGGTTTACGACGGTTTCGACGTAACCTACAAGCGTATGGGCATTGAGTTCGACAAGATTTACCACGAGTCGGAGACTTACCTTGAGGGCAAGCAGTACGTGCTCGACGCCCTTGAGAAGGGTATCTGCACCAAGAACGAGAACGGCGCAACTATCATCGACCTCACCGACGACGGCCTCGACCAGAAGGTGCTTCTCCGCAGCGACGGCACCACAGTATATATGACTCAGGACCTCGGCACCGCCGCTATGAGACAGCGCGAGTGGAATTTCGACGAGGCTATCTATGTGGTTGGCAACGAGCAGGATTACCACTTCAAGGCCCTGAAACTCGTGCTCAAGAAAATGGGCTTCAGTTGGGCCGACGGTATCACACATTTCTCTTACGGAATGGTGGAACTTCCTAACGGCAAGATGAAATCGCGCGAGGGCACAGTAGTGGACGCCGACGACCTTATGGACGAGATGAAGGAGACCGCCCGCAAGACTTCGGAGGAACTCGGAAAACTCAACGAGATGACTCCAGAGCAGCAGGACCTCACCGTTACCACAATCTCTATGGCCGCCCTCAAGTACTTTATCCTGAAGGTTGACCCAAGAAAGACCATCCTCTTCAACCCAGCCGAGAGTATCGACTTCAACGGAAACACAGGTCCATTCGTGCTCTACACCTACGCACGTATCTGTTCAATTTTCCGCAAGTTGACCGACAAGGGTATGGCCCGCGAGGCGCTTTCAGCCGATTTCGACAAGGCTACCGAGGCCGAGACAAGTCTCGTTCAGCACATTGCCGCCTTCCCTTCAGCAATCGCCGACGCCTGCAACCTTTGCAGCCCAGCACAGATTGCCAACTACGTTTACGAACTCGCCAAGCAGTTCAACGGCTTCTACCACGACCACCCAATGCTCAACGAGGAAGACGCCCAGATCCGCGAGTTCCGTCTCACAATTGCCGAGAACACAGGAAGAGTTATCAAGAAGTGTCTCAATATGTTGGGAATAAATGTATTGGAGAAAATGTAATTAAACAATCGGAGATTGTTTAATGGACAATGGATAGATAATATCCGTTAATTAAAAAAAGAGCAAACGAGATTATATTTCGTTTGCTCTTTTTTTTATCCATTTTTCCCCGAACGTTCGACACGTCCCCGACCTCAGCGTTTCGATTGTGTTGGCTGAGGTCGGGGCTACGGAGCGTGAAGGTCCACAAGTGGACCTTGTATTACCACGAATATTAAACTAATTTGAATCTCAGAGGTCTTTAGACCTCCACGCTCCGTAGGGGAACCGGGGGAATCGGGGAATTGGCGAATCGGCGATTATGTGTTTTTTTACCCAACATATCAATTTTTCCCGAAAAATTTCCTTATCTTTGCACAGAAATCCGATAAACTTTCAGAAAATGGGAATGTTCTTGAATCCAGGGAATGAGAACTTCAGGCAGGCTCTCAGATCCAAAATTTACGTAGATAAGACATTGGCAATAAAGGAGTTCAACAACCTTTTGGATACTAACGACAAGTTCGTCTGTATGTCGAGGGCACGCAGATTTGGAAAAACTATGCTCCAAAGTCTTGTGACTGCCTATTACTCAAAGGGGTGCGATTCAAGAGAGATTTTCAGCAATCTGAAAATTTCTACTGAACTTGCAGACCCTAACGACGTTGAAAAGTATCAGAAAAACCTCAATGCATTCAATGTCATACTTATAGATTTCAACGGATTTAAGGCAATGTTGGCTTCAGGGGAAGACTTTTTTGACGCATTACATAAAACCATTTCAGAGGAATTTGTAAAAGAATTTCCTGATTTGAATTTTGAAAACTGCGATACAATATCTAAATGCATTCAAAAAGTATATGCAGAAACAAATCAGACTTTCATAATCCTTATCGATGAATATGACTTTTTTGTAAGAAATCAAGTTGATAAGGACACATTTGAAAAATTCCTGGAATTGCTCATCAGCCTCTTCAAGAATAAAACCTTGACTCCTGCCATTTCATTGGCGTATCTCACAGGTATTCTGCCTATTGTAAGGGATAAAATTCAAAGCAAACTGAACACTTTCAAGGAATATACAATGCTGAATGCCAAGCCTTTCGAGAAATATATCGGATTCACCAAGGACGAGGTGAAGGCTCTCTGCAAGGAATATAAAATGTCTGCCAACGGTATGAGGCATTGGTACGACGGCTACAAGATAAACAACGAGAGTCTCTATAATTCCAATTCGGTGGTGAATGCACTTTTGAGAGAGGAATTCGGAAGTTACTGGGGACAGACTGGCAGTTATGAGGCAGTATCAGACTATATAAAATTTGATTTCTTCGGCATTCAGGAAGACGTTGCCAAACTCATTGGAGGTCAGGAAGTAAAAGTGGATGTTACAACATACCTGAACACTCTTGACGATTTCAAATCGAAGGACGACGTGTTCACATACCTGATACACTTGGGCTACCTTACATACGTGCCTCAAAACAAGACTTGCAAAATCCCAAATTACGAGGTAAATTCTCAATGGGGAAAGGCGCTTATAGGATTGCCTCAGTACAGCGAGACTCATAAAATAATAAAGGAATCGGAAGACCTTTTAGAGGCCGTAATCAAGTGCGACTGCAGTCTCGTGGCCGATTCTTTGAAGAGGTCCCACTCGTTGGTGATGAGCAACTTGCAATACAACAACGAGGCTTGTTTTGCATCGGCGATAATGCTGTCGTTCATAGCCGCGCGCGATTACTACACCGTGTTTATGGAACTGCCCACTGGCGACGGTTTTGCCGACGTGGTGCTTATTCCATACAAGTGCAAGAAGCCCGCCCTCGTTATTGAATTGAAAATCGACACAGTTGCCGAGACCGCAATCAATCAGATTTATACCAAGAAATACGGCTTCAACCTCGAGAAATACCGTGGCAACACCCGTTTCATAGGAATCTCCTACAACAAGGAGAGCAAGGAACATTTCTGCAAGATAGAGAAGTGGTGATTGTTATTTCATCACTTTCTCTTTATTATCGCCACAAATCTGTCGTTTTCCTTATCGTCGATAAGAATCAAACCAGGTTCTTCCTTTATTGCACGACGGATGCCTGAGCCAATGCCTCGGTATTTCATTGTCTTGGAACTGAAGGACACAATCAAGTTGTTGCGAACCACGGCGTTACCCATTTTTATATTCTCGATTGTAAGATTATTAGGCAACGAACCAGGACTGACAATCTCTATTCTGTCATCAAAAATGAATAAGTTGATCGACGAATTCTTTGAATAATCACGGTGAGTAAGAGCATTCTGAACCAACTCCTCCAATGCTATCTGAGAGATTTCGAGAATACCTGTCGAATTGAAATTCTGACCATTCTGAACGTGGTGAAGATTTCTCTTGAAAAACGATAAAGCGCCTTCATACATTAACGGCAATGTGCCAGTAATATCCTGACTGTCACGATATTCAGTGCCCTCAATATCATTACCGTAAAAACATACAGCCTTAATTCCGAAAGCGGGACGGTATTTCTGAGGATTCCTCGCAAAAAACAAAAGACCACCCAAAGTCAGACGCTCTCCGTTTACGATATTCAAATTCCTGTAAAGAGTAAGAGAATCAAGATCATTGTCATTGTCATCAATCTTCTCGAGGTATTCATCAACCTTGTATTTGGCGATATCATCGATAGAGGTGTTGGGAACCACCATTTCATCTACATAAAGCAAACCATTTTGCTGAAACAGACGAATTTGCTCATTGTTGTCAGTAAGTTTGCGCTTATCGCCACCTTGCTTTACCCAGATTGTCCCATTTTTATCTTTATAAGGTTTAGCAATACCTTCTTCTATTTCGCAAATCATAACACGCTTCACCTCACCATTTTCCTCAATAGAAACCACGTCGGTATTGATAAAAATCTGAGGCTTCACAAAATCATTGGCAAGAGTTGAAAGTTGAGTGTTAAGAACCTGCAACTGAGAATAATCCAATCCTTTTATTGTACCTAACTTATCCTCAACACCAAAAATGATTTTCCCACCCTTGCAATTTGCAAAGGCAATCATTTCAGCAGTTATACTATCCTTATTGTCAAGGCGTTCCTTAAACTGAACTTTGCTCGTCTCGCCACAGGCGATAATATTTCTCAACTCAATTGGTGACATAATGTATGATTTTGTGGCAAAGATAGAAAAAAAAAGCAAAATATTGAAAGCAAATAAGTATAACAAATAAAAAATCACTGAAAATGTATATTTTCGTATAATAATTTGAAATTGGCATACGTAAAAATCATTAGCACGAGTTAAAACATAATCAGTGATTAAAAGATACGAGGAATAGAAGGTGTTATCTAAACATAGATTTTA
This sequence comes from Bacteroidales bacterium, assembly GCA_045640025.1. Lineage (GTDB taxonomy): Bacteria > Bacteroidota > Bacteroidia > Bacteroidales > UBA3824 > UBA3824. Next base: position 786 of record JAZUEG010000133.1, on the reverse strand, counting down.
TCACTTCTTTACCTACTTCAACAGCCAGTTCTGTAATAATTTCGCCGGCTTTAGAGCCATTGTTAGAGGAAGAGACGTTGGGAGATGGGGGACAGTTGCTTCGTGGACCTGTCTTGATAGCGCCGCATGGGCAAGCATCAGCGCAAGCGCCACACTCTACACACATGTCTTGGTTGATTGCATAAACATCACCTTCCACGATGGCCTCCTGAGGGCACTCGCTGATGCAACTGCCGCAAGCCTGACATTCTGATGGATCAATTAAATAAGCCATTTCCTTTGAAAATTTAAAATTTGACATATATACATAAAAAAAGCGTGGACCGTATCACCCGTCCCACGCTTAGAGGCTCTCGCATTGCCCGAATAATCTGGAAACGAGCAACCGAGAACCCACGCGATATGACATACTTCACCATAAGACTTAGCATCCAATTCTCTCGAATGGACACTATACACCTATGGCTAACATAAACCAAACATGAGCTATCTACAGTTGCCACGCCCTTGGACTATTCGTGAAATTTGCGAGATTTCTAAGCACAAAGACTGTTGCTGTAAACGCTATATTATGTATAATCCTTAGTTTAAGGATAACGCAAATTTAGTCATTATAATCTAAATAACCAAGAAAAATCATCATTATTTCACGGCTCTTTCATTTAAAAATACTTGCAAACACGAAAAACATTATGTAAATTTGCGGAGCGCACCTTCGCGTGCGCGCATACCAGGGGCGTTCAGCCCCCGCTGTCTTACCGTGTTCATATTTTATTATTTTAGATA
>JAZUEG010000132.1:0-2967 GCA_045640025.1 Bacteroidales bacterium | reverse complement strand
TTGTTTTTACCATCAACTATGCGGATATTTTGAAAGGAATGCACGGTATTAATATATTTGTAGAATATAAAGATGGCACATATAAGCAGTTTTTTCCGGAATATTTGATAAATTTTGCCATTAGCTGAAAAACACCTGTATCTTAGTTTGAGAGCACGCAATCACGTCTCTATGGGCCTATGATAATTCTCCCGAATATCTGTTTAACATAATATTAATTATCAGACAAAAGGACATTGATTTTCTTAGGCTGGGAATAATGTGTTTTTTCAAGATATTTCTGTAATTTTATAAAAAAATGGCACGAAAAGTTATTTTTCCGTGCCATTTTTATTATTTGTTCCAAATCTGATGATTATTCAAAAATTATTCCATCTGATCGAGAATGTCCTTTACGCGCTTGTTGTTGGCTGTATCACCGAGTTTGTAGTAGAGAATCTTGAGGTTGGCCAAAGGATTCTTCTGTGAGGTGTCTGCCTCGTGAGATTTCTCGAAGTACTCGCAAGACTTCTTCCAGCATGCCTTGATAGCCTCTTCCTTGGCTGCAGCCTTGGCACCGTCCTTGTCCTCTGAGAATGGAATCTTATCCTTCTCGATGGCGATGAGGTCGGCCTCGTCGTATGCAATCATGGCGAGCATGAAGAGTGAGTTGTAGTCGTCGGCCTTTACCTTGAGAGCGTCGTTGCCACACTCGATAGCCTTCTTCTGATTTTCCATGTACTTGGCCTTGGTGTCGTCGGCATCCTGCTGAGCCTTTGCAAGCTCACCCTCTACCCTTGCCTTCTCCTGTGGATTGTTTCTCTGGCGGAAAGCCTCTTTCTTGAGCTGTGATACCTTCTCGAGATCCTTGTCGTACTGGTCCTTGAGGGCTGTGTACTCCTGTACAAAGATGTTGGCCTTTACGTTGTAGAGAATGAGGTTGTCAGGGTGGTCGCTGATAGCTGTGTTCAGGTATTCCTCTGCCTCCTTGTTCTGCTTCTTGCCAAGGTAGTAGTTGATTACATCATAAAGAATCTGCTCCTCTTTTGGGAACTTCTTGTAAGCCTCAGAGATGGTCTTGAATGCAAGATCCTCCTTGTTCTGATCTGTGTAGATCTGATAGATGTAGTGGTAAGAGCTGCCTGGCTGGTAGTCGAGGTCGGCGGCCTTTACGAAATAATTGATTGTGGCGTCGTCCTTCTTGTCAGAGTAGTAACCACAGAGACCTGCGTTGTAAGCAATCTGACCATCAAGAATAATGGTGTCGCTTACGCATCTTGGGAACTCGTTGAGTGAGAGTGCAGCCTCAAAATCGTGAGCGGCAGCCTTGTAATCCTTCAGATAGTAATTGTTGATACCGCTGTTGAAGAAAGCCTCTCTAAGTGGCTTGATGGCCTCCTGGGTACTCTTCTTGGCCTTGTATCCTGGATCTTTATCATTTTTGGGAACATACAGGTCGCAAGCCTTGCGGTAAGCCTCAGCTGCCTTGTCGAGAATGTTTTCGGTAGCTGGCTCTGTGATTTTCCAGTACTGAATCGTGTTTTTCTCTACATCTACATAGAAGTCGATGGTTGGATATACCCAAATCTCCATGCCGTCTCCTGCCGAACGTTTCTCAGTAGGGGCTCCAATAAAGTACTCTGCACATGCAAATGGATTGGTAGCTGTCTTGGCGGCCTCCATGCCTGCGTAGATATTCTTAGCGTTGACCTTTGAGGCTTCCACCAATAGGGCTCCACGGTCCTCCCAAACCTTTACAGAAGCACTCTTCTTGGGATCCTGAATAACCTTGTCGGATGCGGCCACCTTGTTCTTGTAGCCGTCCACATCCTTTTTTATGTCACGGGTTGATTGACCCATAACCGTTGTTGTAGCCATTGCTGCAAGGGCTACTGTCAAAAGAATATTTTTCATATTTTATTCTGTTAAATTAATAATTTTACTGGTTATCATTGGTAGAGGTCTCCTCCCCTGCCTGCTGATCGGTGTTTTCAAGTGTCTGGCCCTCAGGATTTACATTCTCCTCGCCTTCCATCTCCTCGTCCTCATCGTCGCTCTTGGGCACTACGGCTATCGATGCTATCGAATCGGCCTTTCGCTTGGTGCCAAGGTCTATGAGCTTAACGCCCTGGGTAGCGCGCGACGATACAGGAATCACCTCGCTCTTTACTCTGATGGTGATGCCCGACTTGTTGATGATCATGAGGTCGTCGTCGTCGGTTACCTTGTCGATGGCTATCAGCTTGCCGGTCTTCTCGGTTATCGAGATGGTCTTAACGCCCTTACCGCCACGGGTAGTCACCCTGTAGTCGTCGAGGTGAGATCTCTTGCCGTATCCTGTCTCCGATACCACGAGAATGGTCTCGTTCTCATTCTTCTCATCTGCAACAACCATACCGATTACTTCGTCGCCCTCAGGTACTGTGATACCCTTGACACCCGAAGCTGTACGGCCCAGCGGACGTGCATCCGACTCATTGAATCTGATGGCCTTGCCGCCCTTGACACCGATGATGATGTCGTTGGTGCCGTCGGTAAGCTTGGCCTCCAGGAGCTCATCTCCCTCGCGGATGTTTATGGCGTTGATACCGTTGGTTCTTGGGCGCGAATACTCGCTGAGAGCTGTCTTCTTGATGATACCGTTCTTGGTACACATTATGATGTAATGGTTGTTTACATACTCTGGCTTTGTGAGTGTCTTCACGTTGATGTATGCCATTACCGAATCGTCGCTCTCTATGTTCAGCACATTCTGTATAGCACGGCCCTTGGAAGTCTTGTTGCCCTCAGGAATCTCGTAAACCTTCAGCCATAGACATTTGCCCTTCTTTGTGAAGAACAGCATTGTATTGTGGCATGTAGCTGAGAACATGTGGCAGATAAAGTCCTCGTCCCTGGTGTTGGAACCCTTGGAGCCCTTGCCGCCGCGGTTCTGAGTCTTGAACTCAGAGAGCGATGTTCTCTTTATGTATCCGAGTTTCGAGATTG
>JAZUEG010000131.1:0-12361 GCA_045640025.1 Bacteroidales bacterium | reverse complement strand
CACCGATCCAGTGCGCTCGGTAGTGGGTTCCCACAATACACAGGGCAGTCTCCGATTCGACAGCAAGCCCACCAGCGCATTCCAGTTTGGCCTCAATACATCGGTAAGCAACACCAAGACATCATCTGAGCGTATCGGATTCAATGCCCAGAACGTCTGGAATGTAAATTACGGAGCATCGCTTCAGGCCGAGCTGATAGGCGGACTGCAGATATCCACCGACCTTACAATGTACTCGCGCCGAGGCATGTCGGGCCAGGAGATGAATACCGACGAGCTGGTATGGAACGCCCGTATCAGCAAGACCATCATGAAGGGCAAGCTCACCATGATGCTCGATGCCTTCGACCTCCTCCATAATCTTAGCAACATCCGCTACAGCGTTAATGCTCAGGGACATACCGAGACCTACAGTAATGTGATACCGTCATACGCGCTCTTCCATGTGGTATGGCGATTCACCAAGAACAAGGGCGACAAGGGCAAGGGACAGGCTCCATCGGATGTGCAGTCGGGTCAGGGCTGGGGCAACGGCGGATTTGGCGGTCAGCGTCAATCCGGCGGCGGATTCGGCGGCGGACAGCGTCCGGCAGGCGGCGGAATGCCTCCTATGATGAGATAGGTTAGTGAATAGATATTTTACATGCGTATCATTGCCGGAGCCACGGCGATGGTACGCTGTATTATTTTTCGCCATTAGCTGACATAGTGCAGCTGATAGCAAAAAAAATTATAAATACTGTTGATAATTAGAAATTTTGTATTTATATTTGCATCGTGAAACACTTGTAACAAATGGAAAATAAAACGTACATCAATCCCGACAAGCCTGTATACATATCCTACTCATGGGAAAACAATGATAATAGGGACATAGAAGACCCTGTAAGGGATTTGTGTGCCTTGATGGATGAAAACAATATTTACTACAAGATCGATAAGGGCGAAAACGACCAGTGCCTTATCGAATATTTCGACAGCATACCTTCGTCGGAGGAGGTTTTGGGCAATGGCGAGGTGGTGATAATGGTGCTAAGCCGCAAGTATCTCGTATCGCTCAACTGTCTCTATGAGATGCACTGCCTATTCACAAGAAAGGATTTCAAGAACCACATAGTTCCCGTAATACTGCACGACGCGCCGGATCTCGACCAGCTGAATATATCGAAGGAGCTCACATACGAGCGCTATCAGCAGCTCAGCAAGGTATATTACGCCGGCAAGAGCGTGATGCCGATAGAGGAAAAACTCATTAAGAACAAGGGTTATCAGGGCGATTTTCAGACACTGTCGCGCTATCTCAATGAGATAAAATTTGCCCGGATGATGGAAGATATGTCGCTGACAGCCAAGGTGGTGTATTACAGCGCAGTAATCAACAAGGTGAAACAGCTGTTGGCCGGCAAGCCTGAGAAGGAGCAGCCCAAGATAAAGCCCTCGATAGTAACCGACAAGCTTCCCGAGGAGCTGAATCTCTCGGCGGATTCCACGGAATCTGAACCGCCATCAGCTCCCGAGCCTCCCAAGCCACCCACACCGCCATCAGCTCCCAAGGCTCCCCAGCCTCAGCCCATGGCAGCTAATGGCTATCCAAATAATTACCAGCCATACAACCCTATGTCCGGCTATAATCCAGCTATGGGAGCCATGGGAACGCCAATCATCATTCAGAATGTTGCCGAGAAACCATCGTTTGTAAAGCGTGTTTTCCGCACCGGCTGCATGATCTGGGGTATAATACTCTCCATCCTGTTTTTCTTTGTACTGTTGGGCGTAATGGGCGGCGAAGAGGATACCAGCTCATCATCCCAGTCTGACAGCGAACTCTACAACAAGTACGAGTACAGTACCGAGGATGGTGATAATGATTACTATAATTATGAATATTCATCCGATGACAGCTGGTAATTAGCCAGTTTTATTAATGTAATGATATGAAAAAATCACGTGTGTCTGATTGTTCAGCTACACGTGATTTTTTTGTGATTGTCAATCAATCCCTATTTGGGATATTCTATTCTTGCGTGGTAGATATTTTTAAGTTTCTCCTTGAAGAGTTCTTTTACTGTATCTATATCCTTGAAAGTCAGGTTGGTGACATCGAACTGCTTGTTGCTGATCTGGCCGTTTACGATGTTTTCCACAAGGGTGGAGATGGTTTCGGTGTCGTATTTCTTGAGCGAGCGCGATGCGGCCTCTATGGAATCGGCCATCATCACCACCGCCATTTCCTTGTTGATGGGGCGCGGACCGGGGTAGGTGAATAGCGCCTCGCAGTCCTCGTCGGGATGCTGTTTCTTGTACATTATGTAAAAATATCCCGTCTTGGATGTGCCGTGGTGAGTTTTTATGAAATCGATAATCTGGATGGGCAGATTGTATTCCTTGGCTATCTGGACTCCCTTGGTAACGTGGTTTTTGATAATCTCGGCCGATTTCAGATAATCCAGCTGGTCGTGCGGATTGATTCCCGTTACCTGGTTCTCAGTGAAATACATTGGCGCGGCCAGTTTGCCGATGTCGTGATAGAGCGCGCCGGCGCGTGTGAGGTGAGTATTGCCGCCTATCTTGTAGATGGCGGCCTCGGCGAGGTTGGCCACCTGCATGCAGTGCTGGAATGTGCCCGGAGTCTCCTCGGCCAGGCGGCGGAGAAGCGGACGGTTGCTGTCGGCCAGCTCCAGAAGCGTAACATCGCTCAGCAGGCCGAAAATCTTCTCGAAAAAGTATATCAGCGGATACGCTATCAGCAGCATTATGCAGTTGATGCCCAGGTATATGAGGTTGGTCCAGTTGATCTCGCGCGGTATGCCGGTATACATCAGCTCAAAACTTATGTAGATGGTGGCGTATAGCGCAAAACAGATAAACGATGTCATGAACACCTGACTGCGGTGATTGAGTTTCTCGTAGCTCATCAGCAGGAAATATCCCGGGATAAACTGCATTGTGAAATACTCAAAGAGGTTGGGTGTAAGGAAGCTGACGGCCACGCAGGTTACTATGTGGAGAAACATTCCCGTTCTGGTATCGAAGAATGTCTTGATGATGATAGCTAATAGCAAAAACGGTATCAGCCAGATACTCAGCAGATTGTGCTTGATAACCACGCTCGTCGTTACGATGCTGAATGTTATAAGGAACAGTATGAGCGCCGAATATTTGGTCTGGTAAAAAATCTCTTTTCTGAAAGTCTTGAAAAACAGGAATATAAGCACAAAGAGCATTATGTATATGATGCTCTGGCCGAGGAATATGTAGCTGTATCCGGCCACATTGCTCTGCTCGTAGTCGCGGCGCAGCGATTCCAGTATCAGAAACTGCTCCTCGTCCACCATCTCGTTTTTTGAAATGATCCTCTGTTTTTCGGTTATCAGGCCGCGGGTTGTGGATATCGATTCCAGATTGTCGGCCAGTACCTTGTGGGTCATCTCGTCGTCGTAATTGAGGTTGGGCACTATCCATCGGCTCGGTATCAGCTTTTCGGCTATCTCCCAGATGGCATTGGCGTCGGCCTCGGGAATGTCTTCGCGGTGGCTCTTCACAAATGGCTGTATCTCGTTCCTGATTTCGGAGAGCGCGTTTTTGGGAGTCATTATCTCGCTTATCATCACCTGGCTGCTGATGTCCTTGGACTGCACGTATACAAAGTTCTCATCCTTGATCATGGCCTCGTTCAGCACTATTCCCTTCTTGTAGATATTGCTTAGGCGGTCGCCTATGGTTTGGCGCATGGCCTTGTAGATGGATGTGTCCTTGGTGTTGTAGCCCGGGCCCACAATCTCGCGGGCCAGTGTGTCGAAATCTACCTGGAATTTTCTGAGCATCTGCTGCTGTATGGTGTCGTCTTTCCAGAAATACAGCTTGCGGCCGTTTTTCACGGTCTCGCGCTCCTTTTCTATCTCGGCCTCGGTCTTGTATATCGAAAATTCGAACGGGGCATAGTATGTGTCGTGTTTCCACGGGCTGCCCTTCTGATACTCGTACTTGAACTTGCCTTCCTTGGGTATGGAATACAGCACTATCAGACAGGCTATTACATACAGCGACACTCTCAGTATCGATGTCCACGAGATCGACGATAGTATATTGCGGAGTTTTCTCATCTTTGATTATTAGAGTATTACGTTTTTTTCGCCATTAGCTGATATAATATATATGCCAGCTGATAGCAAGTCCAAAATTACTATTAAAAAATGAATTTTTCGAAATCTTTGATAAGTTTTTTTTCTTAAAGAGCTTTTTTTTGGGTAAATTTGCGGCTTAGAAAACAAAACATTGTAAATAGAAATGATACTTAATTTTTTCAAGAAAATAGGCCTGGCCATTGTCTCGCTCTATATGTGGACCGTGATGTTCGCTTTTGCCTTTGTGATTTTGGTTATTAATACCATACTGCTGTTTATCTGTCCGCCCAAGGTAATCTGGTGGACCGTTAAGCACATGCTTAAGGTGATGTTCTTCTTCCTGTTTGTGAGGATAAGGACCGAGCATCCCGAGGGTTTCGATTTCAGCAAGTCGTACATCATCATGCCCAACCACATCACATTCTGGGATATTCCCGTTATCTGCTCCTGCCTGCCCAACTACACATTCGGCATCGAGGCCGAGAGTCATTTCAGCTGGCCGATATACGGTTTCTTTATCCGCAAATACGGCACTCTGCCCATCAACAGGAAGAATATGAAGGCGTCGCTCCGTACTTTTGAGACCGCTGCCGAGAATATGAAAAAGAAGGGCGCATCTCTGCTGGTATTCCCCGAGGGCCACCGCAGCGACGACGGCAAGATTCAGGAATTCAAGAAGATACCATTCTGGATGGCTCAGAGCGTAAAGGTTCCCATCCTGCCATGCGGAACATCGGGACTCGGCGAGCTGGCTCCCAAGGGCTTCTTCATCCATCCATGCAAGGTGGTGGTAAAATACGGACAGCCTGTGCCTGTGGAGGACTACATAGACCTGAAGCCGGAGGAGGCCGCATCAATGGTTCGCAAGATGGTGATTGAGCTCTCTTACGACGACATTACGCCCGAGAGCGAGAAATAATTATGGTAAGTTCGACGAATTTGAGAACTGACCTTAAATTAATGAATCTCAGATTTTGATCCTATGGATATTTATGCCAAAGTTGTTGAGTATTTTCAGGAGCTAATGCCCGAGGCTAAAACCGAGCTCCATTACGGCAATCCCTTTCAGCTGCTGGTGGCGGTAAGGCTTTCGGCTCAGTGCACCGACAAGCGCATCAACATGGTGACTCCGGCGCTCTTCAATCGTTTCCCCGATGCCAGGGCCATGTCGGAATCTACTTTCGGTGAGGTGCTGGAATATGTGAAATCGGTTTCGTATCCCAACAGCAAGGCCAAGGACATTCTTGCGGCGGCCAGGATGATAGTAAGCGATTTTGGCGGCGAGGTGCCTGAGAGCATCGAGGAACTTCAGAAACTGCCCGGCGTGGGGCCCAAGACAGCCAATGTGGTGGCCTCTGTACTTTGGGGCGCGCAGGTGATGCCCGTGGACACACACGTATTCAGGGTGTCGGCCAGGCTGGGACTTACCGAGAATGCCAAGAATCCTCTTCAGGCTGAGGCCCAGCTGGAGAAGGGTTTCCCGAAGGAAGTGCTCAACCGCGCCCACCATTGGCTGATACTCCACGGACGGTATACCTGCAAGGCGCGCAATCCGCTCTGCAACAAGTGTGGACTTACGGATGTCTGCAAGTTTTTTGCTGAAAACAAATAAACTAAAAAAGCACCAGCCGCGAAATTGCAGCTGGTGCTTTTTTTGTTTATTATTATTTCCTGTTATTCAGCCTTTGGGCTTTTCATCGATTTTATCGATGATACTATGATGTATGTTATTATTATTATCGGCACAGCTACCCAGTATAGCAGGATAAGTGTCAATGCCGAGAATATCAGGAATTTGAATACCGTCTTGTTTTCAGCATAGTTGAAGTGCTTGATCTTGAGCGAGAACATCGGCATGTTTGCCACCATCATTGCGGCTATTCCCAGCGTAAGTATTAGAACCACGTACCACTCATAGAATGCCAGCTGTATACCGAGGAATGCTATCTGCATCTTGAAATCATCCACGCCACAGAAATGGAGCAGCCAGTAGAGTCCAAGGTCTTCAGGTATCATGTTGTCGATGAGCGGTATCGATACTATAAACATGGCGCATGCCGGCGATGGCAACCCCTTGAAACTATGCGATTGTTCGGGGTCCACGTTGAATTTGGCCAAACGCAGTATGGCGAATATTGCTACTAATAGGCAGCTGATTAGCACCAGACTTTGCCAAGTCTCCAATGAGAATAGCTTGCCGTTCAGGTGCATTATCTGTCTCATATACTGGAATATAATGGCAGTGGGAGCCACGCCGAAACTTATAGTATCGGCCAGGGAGTCGAGCTCCTTGCCCATATCGGAGCAGGCGTTGAGCAGACGCGCCGCAAATCCGTCGCTGAAATCGAATATTGCTGCCAATAGTATAAGGTATGCTGCCCATACAAGGCTTTTCTCACCTTCCAGCGCCAAAAATGTGGAGAGCATTCCGCAGAATGCGCTCGAGCATGTTAGCAAGCTTGGCACCGACTTTCTTAATGTTGTAAATATCGACATTTGCTTTATATACTTTTTTGTCTTATATATTTGCAAATATAAGACCATTTAGCAATTTTTCAAAATCTATTTGAGAAAAATCGCTCTTATCTTTCATTTATTTTTCCGCACAAAGTTCATGTTTTTTTTAATTTTGTAAAAATTATTTGGTAATTTTTTTATCAAAATTTATGTTTTTTTTCGCCGGCCAGTTTTTCGATTGCCAAATGTGCTGTATTACAGCGTTTTGTATCAGCTGAAAAAAATCCCTGACTACTTGGCTTGCGGCAGGTAATCAGGGATTTTTGTATAATATTGGCTGTGATAAGGCTTAGAAATCGGCTGGATACTCGCCGCAATCGGTGAGATCCTGGAATTTCTGTACCACTGCGGGGCGGTCTTCCTTGTAGGTGACGCCAAACCACTTGGCATTGCTGGTGAGCACCTTGGTCTTGGCTGTGTTGCTCTTTATCAGCTTGTCCACTACCGATGGAATCAGGAATTCGGCCTTTGGCTTGCCGATGTTCTCCTTCAGGAATTCGGCGAATGAGCTCTCCAGATACTTGAAGAAGCTTGGAGTGAATCCCCAGAAATTCATTGATACAGGGGTGTCCTCGGCTATCTCGGTCTTGCTGTCGTCTTCTATGAATACGATTTTGCCGTTTTCGCGGATTATCTTGGTGCGCTCCACTACTGTGGTCAGGTTGCCCTCGGCATCGCGGTTGCATACTCCGCGGCTTACTGTGCCGTACTCCGATAGTGTGTTGGCCACAGGATATCCCACCATGCAGTACTGATTGTCGCAGTTTTCGGGCAGGGTCTGGAAATAGTCGGCTATGGTCTGATATGCCTCCTTGCCGTAGAAATCGTCGGCGTTTATTACAGCGAATGGCTCTTTCACGATGTGGCGGGCTGCCATTACTGCGTGGGCTGTGCCCCAAGGCTTTTCGCGGTCGGCTGGCAGAGAGAATCCCTCTGGGAGGTCGTCCTTGTCCTGGAAACAGTATTCACATGGTATCGATTTGCTTACTTTCGAGATTATTACTTCCTTGAAGTCCTTCTCGATGTCGCGGCGGATTACGAAAACTACTTTTCCGAATCCGGCTCTTGCGGCGTCGAAGCATGAATATTGAAGAATTGCCTGGCCTGAAGGACCGAGCTTGTCGATCTGCTTGAGTCCGCCGTAACGGCTGCCCATGCCGGCTGCTAATACTACGAGTGTTGGTTTCATAATGTTTCTTAAATGTATTTTGTACTTTTATAATTTTTGTTGCAAAGATAGGATTTCTGTTTTAATTTTGCCACTAATTTAGTAAATTTTTTTTCAATTTTTTTATCATGAAAGTAATGCTCTTTTTTATGCTGTTTGTGCTGCTTGTGCTGGGCGGTGCATCATTCTATCTCTATTTCAGGCTCAGGCCGCTGATGCCGTCTCCCGGCACACTGCTCAGTGTGGTGGCCAAGGTGCTTTTTGCGCTGCTTATGCTCAGTTTCGTAATAGGTTTTGTGCTTCAGAGCCGTGGCCTCTATGGCGCGAGTGCCCCGTTTACCATTGTGGGCTCGTGGATGCTGGCGGCCATTCTGTATCTGCTGATAGGTTTTCTGCTGGTGGATGTGCTGCGCTGCATCAATGCCGTAACATTCAGGGCCGATTCACTGATGTTCCGTTACGAATACGGAGTTCCGCCGGCGCGCATGGCCTCGCTTGTGGTATGCACCATAGCGGCGCTGTTTCTCGTGGTGGGATATTTCAATGCGAGGTTTCCACTTACTCACCGTATCAGCTACGAGACCTACAAGCCCATCTCGCGCGATTTCAAGTATATACTTATCAGCGATATACATCTTGGGATGATACATTGCGATGCTTTCATGGAGGTATTGCGCGACAGGATTAATAGCGAGCCGGATGTGGATTTTGTGGTGATAGCCGGCGATTTCTTTGATGGCGATCCTTATCCGGTTATAAATTCCAGGGTGGGGGAGATCCTCCGCGAGGTGCGTACGGGCTATGGAATTTTTGCCATCAGGGGCAATCACGAGTGGATAGGCGATGCCGACGTGGCTGCCGATTTCCTTACCAGGCACGGCGTTGCGGTGCTCTGCGATTCTGCCGCCAATCTCCCGTTTGGAGTTTCGATAATTGGCCGCGACGACCTCTCGCGCAATTACAGGAGAGAAGGTCGCCGCAAGTCTCTTCAGGAGATTTTGTCAGCTAATGGCGAAAAAGATTCGTACAAAATCGTTCTCGACCATCAGCCTCCCAGGGGGAGCAGTGCAGCTGATGTCGTGGAATCCGGTGTCGACATCCATCTGTCGGGCCATACACATTCGGGCGCGCAGCTCTGGCCTCTGTTTGTCTTTACACAGGCGATGTACGGCGTCCACGATTTCGGACAGGTGCGCATCGGCGGCACCGATTTCTACACATCATCGGGCTACGGCACATGGGGACCGCCCATCAGGACTTCGGCCCGCCCCGAGATGGTGGTGATAGAGGTCAGGAAGAAATAATGCGAAAAGCCGGTATTCCATTTAGTTATTTGGAATACCGGCTTTTTTTTGATCTATATTTATAGGTGCGTCTTCGTTAATTAGCGCCGTACTGGCTCTCAATTTCCTGAGCCTCAGATACGTGGATCTGTGAGCCGTTGTTGAAACATACTATGAACGATTCCTTGAGTTTCATGCTCTGCTCGGCTGCCTGAGCCTCGTTGTATGTGCGGTAGCATCCTACCCAGTACTTGTAATAGCCGTCGCTCTGGCGCTCGTCGATCTTCAGGCCGCCTCTGTAAAGGCGCTGAAGCTTGCGCGCGCTCCATGGTTTTGTATCAGCTAATATCTGTATTCTGTAGCAGAGACCCTCGTTTACATCGTCGGAAGTAGGCTTCTTTACCATTGCCATCTGCTGGAGATTGGCAATGCGGCGGCGTGCGTCGTTTACGTATCGGCCCGATGGATACTTGCTCAAGTAGCGGTTGTATGAGTCTATGGTGTTGGTATTCACGCAGTTGTTCCAGAAGCTCTGCTCGGCGGCGTCTTCCTTCTGTTTCTTGTCGGCCTGCTGTGCCAGGAGTTTTACAGCCTCGTATGCCTGGGCTCCGGCGTTCTGGAATTTCTGCTTGCAGGCGCTCATGTCGCTCTTCAGCTTGCTGTAGTTGGTGGTTTCCAGCGTCTTGGTGTTCATCTTGCTGTATGGGGCAAGCTTGTCGCTGCCGTCCTTGAGGGTCTGCTCGGCCTCGGCGAGGTAATCCTCGGCTGCGCTCTTGTCGGCCTGGAATTCGAATGTGCCGTCCTCAATGATGGTCTTGTATATCTCGATGAGCGATCCGTAAGACTTCTCGTAGAGCTTGCTGGCCTTTATTCTCACGTCCTTGGCAGGAGCGGCTTTTTTCTCGCCTTTTTTCTGCTTGCCTTTTTTCTGGCTGTTCAGGAATTTGGCGTTCTTGTTGTCTTCGGCGTCGGCGTTTACTATCAGCTTGTCGGCCTTGGCTATATCCTCCTGTATTCGTACTATTGAGTTGCTCTGGTCGTCGGATACGAGGTCCATCACGGTTTCAAACATGGCTGGATCTACCTGCGCCTTGGCTGTGAGGCTGGCAGTCATCAGCAGCAATGCTGCCGAAATTGTGGTAATGATTCTTTTCATTTTTCTAAAATTATGTTTAATGTTTTCTACTACTTTGGCTCTTTGCAAAATTGTTGCCAAACTGAAAAAATAAAAATTGTTAATCCTGATTATTTTGTGCAATATAGAATAGTGTTTTAGCGTAAAAAATATGTAATTTTGCAAACCATAAACTTTTACTTTCAGATACTATGAAAAAAATCTTTCTGATGCTGGCCATTGCATTGTCGGCATTTCAGCTGATGGCGCAAACCGAGAACCTCGGACCCATCAAGTGGATGAGTTTTCAGGAGGCCGAGAAACTCGACAGCGCCGAGCACCGTCCTTTCCTGATAGATGTATATACCGACTGGTGCGGATGGTGCAAGCGCATGATGGCCACCACATTCCAGAACGAGGGCCTCGCCAACTACATTAACCAGAATTTCTACTGCGTGAGGTTTGATGCCGAGACACAGGACACCATCGTATTCCAGGGCAAGGAGTGGACATCGGTGGACGGCAGGATAAATGCTCTGGCTCCGCATCTGCTGGGCAGTCATCTCAGCTATCCAACTATCGTATATATCGACCGCGAGAAACGCGTGGCTCCCATTCCGGGATATATGGATGTGCACGGCATAGAGCCTATTTTGGTGTATTTTGCCGAGGATCTTACCGACTACTGCGAGCTCGAGACTTTCAAGGATCTGTATATGTTGAGTTTTCCCGACAGCTACAAGCAGGAACTCGCCAAGGCCAAGCAGCTGAAAGCAGATACTCTGGGCGCCATTAGCTGGCTAACTGTGAACGAGGCCAAGGCTCTGATGGACAAGGAGAAGCGTCCGCTGCTCGTGGATGTGTATGTGGACGAGAAATACCGCGGATATGTGCCTTACATCACCATGCAGGCTATGGTGCACGAGCGCGCTGTAATCAAGGATTCGGCCATGGCAAACTATATCAACAAGAATTTTTATCCCGTGCGCATAGAGGCCACCACTACCGATTCCATCTACTGGTTTGGCAACGACAAGCCTTTTGTATCGCTCGGCAAAGGTATGCCAAATCAGTTTACCAATGCGCTGATGAATGGCAACTACAAGTTTCCGGCTATGTTTTTCTTCGACAAGGAGGCCAAATTCATAGGCTCGGTTCAGAATTTCTTTATGCCGAGTTTCTGGAGGGTGATAATGAGGTTCTATGCCGAGGAGGCCTATCTCAAGGAGAATTTCGAACAGTTCTATAGACGCACACAATCCAACAATTAATAGAAAATATGGAAAATCTTCAGCCGCTTTTCGGCATGACACTGGCCCAGCTTCAGGACGAGGTTCTGGCTTTGGGTCTTCCCAAGTTTACTGCCAAGCAATTAGCTGACTGGCTCTACAAGAAAAATATCACTTCCATCGAGGAGATGAGCAATATATCGAAGAAGGCCAAGGCTCTGCTGAGCGATAGGTTTTGTTTCGGCATAGAGGCGCCCGTCAAGGAGTCTGTATCAGCTGATGGCACAAAGAAGTATTTATATAAGGTGGGCGACTGCCGGTATGTGGAGGCCGCCTACATTCCCGACCGCGACAGGGCTACTCTCTGTGTATCGTGTCAGACTGGATGCAAGATGGGCTGCAAGTTCTGCAATACTGGTCTTCAGGGTTTTGGCGGAAATCTTACTACCAATCAGATTCTCAATCAGATAAAGGCGCTCCCGGAATTCGAGAAGCTTACAAATCTCGTTTTTATGGGCATGGGCGAGCCTATGGACAATCTTGATAATATAATGAGGGCTCTCGAGATATTGACTGCTGATTACGGTTTTGCGATGAGTCCCCACAGGATGACTCTCTCCACAGTGGGACTGGTGCCGGCGCTCGGCGAGTTTCTACAGAAGACCGACGTGCATCTGGCCATCTCTGTCCACAATCCGTTCCCTGAGGAGCGTGCCGAGATAATGCCTATCGAGAAGGCCCAGCCGCTGAGGCGTGCCCTCGACATGGTGCGCCAGTACGATTTCCGTCATCAGAGAAGGTTCAGCGCCGAATACATTATGATTCAAGGATATAATGACAGCCCGCGTCATGCGCGCGAGCTTGCCAATATCCTTCAGGGAATACCGTCGAGGGTAAATCTTATCCGCTATCATGAGCATCCGGGC
>JAZUEG010000130.1:0-2963 GCA_045640025.1 Bacteroidales bacterium | reverse complement strand
GAATTCTGCTTTTGTTGGACTGGGATGGCGATTTGAGAAACTTTGGAAAGATCTTCAATAAAACTTGATTGCATTAATTTATATTTTTTTTTGGGATATTTTTCCCACCAATATTTTGCAAATTCCAAAAACAACTTCTATCTTTGTAACGGTTATTAATTTAATGGCGATTAAATTAACAGAGGTTATATTATGAGGTTTTACGACAGGGAACAGGAACTGGGATTGCTTCAGCAAAATTTTATAGCATCAGAGGTACAGAGCAAATTTACCGTGATGATTGGAAGAAGGCGTATAGGCAAAACGTCGCTCATTATCAGGAGTGGCGACCAAAATCCGCCTCTTCTATATCTTTTTGTGTCGCGCGACAATGAGCACGTGCTGGTGCGTCGTATGCAGAAAATTTCGGAGGAAGTGCTTGGTATCAAGATACTTGGCAACGCTGAAAATTTTGCTCAACTATTTGAGCAACTGATGATTCATAGTCAGCAAAATCATTTTACACTGGTACTTGACGAGTTCCAGAATTTCATAAACATCAATCCGTCGATACCGAGTCAGATACAGGATATTTGGGATCGTCTGCACCAAAATGCCAAAATAAACCTGATAGTATGCGGAAGCGTTTATAGTATGATGACAAGGATTTTTGAGAACGGCGACCAGCCCCTGTACGGCCGTAAGGATTGCAAGATAAATCTTAAGCCATTCAAAACCAAGGTGTTGAAAAACATACTCTCTGACCACAACCCAAACTACACTCCAGAGGATTTGCTATGTCTATATGCTATTACCGGCGGTGTGGCCAAATATGTGAGTCAGTTAATGGACGCTCAAGCCGTAACCCGCGACAAAATGCTTGATTATGTCTGCAATGACGGTTCGCCGTTTTTGTCGGAGGGCAACGAACTTATAATGTCGGAGTTTGGACGCGACTACACCAACTATCTTAGTATCATACAACTAATAGCGCAAGGCCGTACATCTCAGGTGGAGATTGACAGCATAATAGGCAAGAATACAGGATCTTACCTGAATAATCTTGCCACTGAATACAACTTTATAGAGAAGACTCTTCCAATGTTTGCCAAACCTAACAGCCGTGGTATCCGTTGGAGACTCAACGACAATTTTCTGAGGTTCTGGTTTAGGTTTATTCTCCCAAACCAAAACCTTATTGAAATGGGCCGAAACGATATGATCCGCAAAATTATTGAGCGCGACTACGACCAGTATTCAGGTCGGGTGCTTGAGCAATATTTCCGTCAGAAATTCTCTGAGGAAGAGGATATTACAGCGATAGGCAGTTACTGGGACCGCAAGGGAGAGAACGAGATAGACCTGATTGCCCTCAACGACCTGGACCACACCGCAACCATAGCCGAAATAAAGCGAAATCCCGAAAAATACAAGGAAAGTATCTTGCAGGCCAAGGTGTCGTCTATCTCGCCGTATCTAAAAGACTATCAGACCAAAATCATCGGTCTGAGTATGGAAGATATGTAAAACTTTTTCTTATCTTTGCAATCGAAAATCATAAATCATAAATCAAAAATGAATTTTTCCGACCTTTTCATCGATTTTGATGATACGCTATATGATACGAGGGGCAATGCGGTTGTTTCGCTGTCCGAAATGTTTGAATATTTTCAGTTAGGGAGATATTTCGACGATCCGCAGTTTTTCTATTCCGAATACTGGAAAACCAATGTGGAACTCTGGGACAAGTATGCCAAGGGCGAGATCACGAGGGATTTTCTAATCGTGGAGAGGTTCCGACGTCCGCTGAGTTTCGGAAAAGGTCTGGAGCCTACCAGAGAATTCTGCCTTGAGGTCAGCGACAAGTTCCTTGAATTCTGTGGCAACAAGTCAGGACTCGTGGAGGGTGCAATGGATTTGATAAAGTATCTTAAATCAAAGGGTTACAGGCTTCATATCTGTAGCAACGGATTCCACGAGGTTCAGTACAAGAAGTTGAATGCTTGCGGACTTCTCCCCTATTTCGACACCATAATCCTGAGCGAGGACGCTGGTGTCAACAAGCCCGACGTGAGGTTTTTCGAGTATGCGCTACGCAAAACAGGCGCCATTAGCTACAAAACCCTGATGATAGGCGACAACCTGAGCACCGACATAAAAGGCGCTCAAAATGCAGGAATCCCAACAATGTATTTCAACAGAAAATCAGAGTCAGCTAACTTACAAAACATTGATTACGAGATACATTCGCTGAAAGAGGCGATGGAGATTTTGTAAATGTGCGCCTTCGGCATTTTAGAAACATAAATTATCACGAATGGACATAAATTAACCATAAATTTTATCTGAATAGTAATTTTTGAAAAATTCGTGATAATTTTTGATAATTTTTGTTTTTATTCATTAATTCATTTATTCGTTTATTAACATAAATGCGAGAGAATTTTAAATCGAGAATTGGATTTATTCTGGTATCGGCGGGGTGCGCCATTGGTATCGGAAATGTATGGAAATTTCCTTATATCTGCGCGGCCAACGGCGGTGCGGCGTTTATTGTTATTTATCTGATATTCTTGGCGTTATTGGGATTGCCGTTGCTGATTACTGAGTTTGCAATCGGCCGTGGAAGCGGTAAGAGCATTATGTCGGCCTACAGTAGTTTAGGGTCAGCTACAGGAAAATTTTCCAAAAACCGATACGCTGGCTTGGCGGGAAATTATTTGCTGATGGCGTTTTATTCGATGGTTTGTGGTTGGATGATTGATTACACCCGCAAGGCAGTTGGAGGTAGCCTCAGTGGTCTGAATACCAGCGAGGTAGCTGACGTTTTCACTCAAATGTTAGGCAACACGGGCGAGATGACCGCGTTTACCGTGGTGGCTATCGTTATTGCGTTTGGTATCTGCGCTTTAGGTCTCAACAAGGGCGTGGAGAAAATCACGAATATCATTATGATGACTCTTTTTGTGCTGATGATTATTCTG
>JAZUEG010000129.1:0-3094 GCA_045640025.1 Bacteroidales bacterium | reverse complement strand
TTTTTCAGCTAATGGCATTATTTTATTCTGTATCAGCTGATGGCATTATTTTTTATCGTATCAGCTGATGGCTATAAATCTATGTGACTACTACGTACCTCGCGGCCTATGAAGAGTGAGGCGCAGCTGTCGAAAACGTCGGGGTTGTCGGTGGTGAAATATTGAGTGGTAGAATTCTTGGAAAGACGGCTGTCCATCTCCGGATGACGGAGCAGATAGTCGATAAGGCTGTGGGCCACTATCTCGTTTTGCGGAATAAATGATATGCCTGACTTGCATGCCCTCTCGAACGAGTTGATAAGCAGCGGATAATGAGTACAGCCAAGTATCACGGCGTCGATATCAGGAGATTTCGCCATTAGCTGCCCAAGGTATTTCTGTACAAAATAATCCGTGCCGGGATTGTCGATCTCGCCGTTTTCCACAAGGGCGGCAAGCATGGGGCAGGCCTGCTGATACACATTGACAGCTGGATACAGTTTCTGAATCTCGAGGATGTAGCTGTTGGAGTTTACCGTGCCCATGGTGCCGAGCACACCTATATTATTAGTGCGGGTGTATTGCTGGATAACCTCGGCCGTGGGCCTGATGATGCCGAGCACGCGGTTTTCCGGATTCAGTGACGGGAGGTCGTTTTGCTGGATGGACCTCAGCGCCTTGGCCGATGCGGTGTTGCAGGCCAGGATTACGAGCGGACAGCCCATAGAAAAGAGACGGCGCACCGCCTGCAATGTGTAGGCGTACACCGTCTCGAAGCTTCTTGAACCGTAAGGAGCCCTTGCGTTGTCGCCCAGGAATACATAATCGTACTCCGGCAGCAACTCCTGAAACTTGCGGAGTATGGTGAGCCCGCCAAATCCAGAATCAAAGACTCCTATCATTTTAAAGTTTAAAGTTTAA
Organism: Bacteroidales bacterium; assembly: GCA_045640025.1. Lineage (GTDB taxonomy): Bacteria > Bacteroidota > Bacteroidia > Bacteroidales > UBA3824 > UBA3824. The sequence continues at coordinate 2,194 of JAZUEG010000129.1, read as the reverse complement.
AGTTTAAAGTTTTAAGCTTTAAAGATTACATGCCAAGCTCTTTCTTGATATCAGCTGTTACATCCACGCTGATAGCCTCGTTTACAAAGAGAACCGAGTTCTTGTCCATGATGTAAACGTAACCGCCATTAGCTGCCACTTTCTTGATAGCAGCGTCGAGCTTGTCCATTACTGGCTTTATGAGGTCGTTTCTCTTCTGAGCTATCGACGACTGGGCGTTCTCCTGGAAACGCTGGATGCGCTCCTGGAGCTGCATGATCTCCTGCTCCTTGTCGGCGCGGAGGGCTGCTGACCACTTTTCTGGAGCGGCCTCGGCCAGGCCCATGTTCTCCTGATATGCCTGAAGCTTGTTCTGGTACTCCATGCCGAGTGTCTGAAGCTGGTCGTCGAGTTTCTTGCCTTCGGTCTCGAGGGCTGTCTGTGCGGCCTTGTACTCCGGCATAGACTCTATGATTTCAGCTGAAACACAGTGTCCGAATTTCTGAGCCGATGCAGTGACACTAAGCGCTACAAATGCTATTAAAATTAAGAATAATTTTCTCATTTCTGTTTTTGGGTTTATGATATTTAATTATTTGATAATCTTCTTGAGTACCACATCGCTCTCATCGAACTTCTCGGAGGCGTAGATGATATCGCCCGAAACCTTGTCGAAGATGTAGTCGTAGTTGCTCTCGGCGGCCACAGCCTTGAGGGCCTCATATACATTGTCCTGGATAGGCTTGATGAGCTCCTGGCGCTTCTTGGAGAGTTCGCCGTCGGTGCCGAAGTACTTCTTCTGAAGCTCCTTGGCCTCCTTCTCCTTGGCTATGATCTCGTTCTCACGCTTGGTCTTGGTGGCCTCCTGGAGGATGTCGACCTCGGCCTGATACTTCTTGTACATATCGTCGAGCTCCTTGAACTTGGTCTCCACCTCTGTCTGCCACTGCTTGGAGTAGGTGTCGAGCTGTTTCTGAGCCTGCTGATATTTAGGTATCTTGCTGAGAATATATTCAGTATCTACATGGGCAAATTTCTGTGCGAAACCTGTGAAACCCATCAACAATGCCATTGCTGCAGTAAAAATCAATCTTTTCATATTACTTAGTTTTTTAGTTAGTATTATAGTTAAATATGTTTATCCTTAAGCTTTACACTTTTATAGTTGCAATCAGCCCCGGGTTTAGAAGTTCTGACCCAAAGTAAATTGGAGTTTGGATCCCGAGCGCTCGGTTTCGCCTGGCACAGCATCAAATCCCCAGCCCCAGTCGAGGCCGAGCATACCGAGCATTGGCAGGTAAACCCTTACACCGGCACCGGCGGCGCGGTATACATCAAACGGACGGAACTGGTTGACCTCCTTCCAGCAGTTGCCGCCCTCCAGGAATCCGAGACCGTAAATTGTGGCACTCTCCGAGAGGATTACAGGATAGCGGAGCTCAAATGTATACTTGGCGTACACATTGCCGCCGCGGCTGATGGTCTCGCTGTCGTAGCCCCTCATGCCTATCACATCCTTGCCGTAGGTATAGTAGTTCATGCCGTCGCCACCCATGGTGTAGCCCTGGAATGGAGCGTAGCCGAGATCGCGGGTGTAGAAGCAGGACAGGCCGAACTGAACCTTTGTATGCAGCACGAGATCGCAGTCACGTATCAGCTGGGTAAAGTTCTTGGCCTCGAAACCGTACTTGTGGTACTCCACCCACTTCCACTTAAGGCTGTCGGAGATGGTGGAGTAGTTCTTGTTGTTCATCTTGGAGTACGGTGGAGTAATCTCAGCTGATAGCGAGTACTGTGCGCCGTTTCTCGGGTAGATGATCTGGTCGATGGTCTTGCGCGAGAATACTACCTTGATACCGGTCTCGTTGGCCAGTCCGTTGGCGCTGAAACCCTCGAAGTATGGATAGTTCTTGAGCTTGTATCTCTTGAAGAAGAGCTCGCTGTAGAGCTCAAAGTTGTTGTCAGGCCATGTGAGACGGCGACCGAGACCTATCGCGCCTCCCCATACCTGCATGCGGTAATTCATGTTTTCCTCGTACCACTGCTTCCAGTAGTCGGAGCTGGTCATGTACTTCGAGTAGTTGACATCAGTATAATAGAAGCTCACGGAGAACATTGTAGGCTTTTTGCCACCAAGCCATGGCTCCTGGAACGAGATGCTGTATGTCTGGTAGTACTTGCCGTTGCTCTGAAGTCGGTTCGTAGCCATGTCGTT
>JAZUEG010000128.1:0-6534 GCA_045640025.1 Bacteroidales bacterium | reverse complement strand
CCTCAAGCGCGAGAATTTGTTGGATAAATTCTGTTGCAAGAAATAAAAAAGTGTTGTATCTTTACCAAAATTATTGTTTAACCCGTATTGCGCGGTCATTGAGATGGCAGAAAACAAGAAGCGAAGCATATTAGGAGAGATTTTCTTCAGGGTGGCAAGGGCCTATGTAGGTTTTTGGCACAACCGGTTCTATTACCGGCGCATCCACCAGATAGGCAAGGAGAACGTTCCTCCTGTAGGGACACCTCTTATAATTGCCTCCAACCATCAGAATGCTGTAAACGACGCCCTGGCTGTAGAGTTTACATTCATGGACAGGCCGGTCAGCATTTTCACGAGGGCCGATCTGTTTTCCAAGCCCGTAATAGGCAGTATGCTGAGAGCCTGGCATCTGCTGCCGGCATTCCGTCTCGGCATGGACGGCATCGACTCTCTCGACAAGAATTTCGATGTATTTGCCGAGGCCGGCGAGACAATGCTGGATGGCGGTACGGTGATGATATTCCCCGAGGCCGTAAATCAGGACAAGCGCTGGCTTGGAGAATTCTCGCAGGGATATCTGCGTATGGCATTCGATGCCGCCAAGCGCAACAACTTTGAGACCGATATCCAGATTCTCCCGATGGTGAATCATTACTCCGACTATTTCCACTTTCAGGAGGACCTTCTGGTAAAATTCGGCCAGCCGATATCGCTCAAGCAGTATTACGAGCTCTATCAGACCAAGCCCCGTACAGTGCAGCGCGATATCAACAGGGAGGTACGCAGGCAGATATCAGATATGATGCTCAATATCACCGACCTCGACAACTACGAGGCCATCGATTACATCCGCAATACCTACGGTGAGCATTATTGCCGACAGTGCGGAGGCGATTTCAGTTATCTGCCCGATAAGCTGGAGAGCGACAAGGCTCTCTTCAAGGAGCTTGAGCAGGCCAGGGAGCGCGGCGAGGATCTGCAGGAGATATATTCTCAGGCATTGGAGATAAAGACCGCCTGCGGCAAGTATGATATGCCGGGCGATATGTTCGACAGATCGTTTCTGCCATCGCTCGTGGCCTTGAGGATAGCGATGCTTGTATTAGGCTTTCCGCTGTTTGTAGTATCGCTGATACCGAACATATTGTTCTGGCTGGTGCCTATGCCAATAGTCAGCAAGCTGAAGAAAGGCACATCGCACGGGGCCATGTTTATAGGAGGCGTAAGGTTTGCCATCAATACCATTCTGGTAATCCCGGTGGCATATACCGCTGTATTGCTCACCGAGGGATTCACCATAGGATGGCTGCCGGCCGTTATCCACACGGTGCTTCTGCCGTTCCTGGCTGTATTCGCCTGGAAATTCAGAAAGCTCTTCCTCTTGGTGAAAAATCAGCTGAGGTTCAAGCGCCTTATCACTGGGGCACTGAAACCCATAGGCGAGCTTAGAAAAAAACTATTTGACAAATTAGATAAAATATTAAATAAAAATACATGGAAAAAAGAGTAGTTATCACAGGAATGGGTATTTATTCCTGCCTTGGAAAGACTCTCGACGAAGTAAGAGACTCTCTCTATAATGGTGTGTCCGGCATTGTACTGGACCAGGAAAGAAAGGATTTGGGCTTCCGTTCTGGCCTTACATCAAAGCTTGAAGTGCCTGATTTGAAAGGTCAGCTCTCCAGAGGCCAGCGTGTATTTATGCCAGAGCCAGCTAAGTATGCGTATGCTGCCACAGCCGACGCCCTTAAGCAGGCCAAACTCGATCAGGACTATATCGACGCTCACGAGATAGGTCTTCTCTACGGAAACGATTCTACTGCCGAGCCTGTATACAAGTCGGTGGAGACAATGTTCCGCAAGAAGAACACCACACTCATAGGATCGGGCGGTATTTTCCAGTCGATGAACTCTACAGTAACAATGAACCTCGGCTGCATATTCCACCTGAAAGGTATCAACCTTACAGTATCAGGCGCTTGCGCATCATCAAGCCACGCCATCGGCCTCGGTGCATTGCTCATCAAGAATGGACTTCAGAATATCGTAGTATGCGGTGGCGCACAGGAGGTGAATCCTTACGCAGTGGGCTCGTTTGATGGTATCAGCGCATTCTCTACACGCGAGAGCGATCCTACCAAGGCATCGCGTCCATTCGATAAGGACCGCGACGGCCTCGTGCCAGGCGGTGGAGCCGCTACCGTAATCATAGAGGAGTATGAGCACGCAGTAAAGCGCGGCGCTCCCATCATTGCCGAGATTGTGTCTTGGGGATTCTCAAGCAACGGCGACCATATCAGCTCGCCTAATGTGGCAGGCCCTGCCAAGTCGCTTGAGTACGCACTCATCCACGCCAAGGAGAGCCATGGCCTCAATATCAATGAGATAGGCTATGTAAACGCTCACGCTACATCTACACACATCGGCGATATGAACGAGGCCAAGGCCATCGACCAGATTCTCGGTGCCCACAAGCCTTACGTTACATCTACCAAGTCGCAGACAGGTCACGAGATGTGGATGGCCGGCGCAAGCGAGGTTATCTACTCTACTCTCATGATGAAGAACGACTTTGTGGCAGCTAATCTCAACTTCAATACTCCAGACCCAGAGCTTCCAGCCCTCAATATCCCTGGAGAGAGAGTTTCTGCCCACTTCGATACATTCCTCAGCAATTCATTTGGATTTGGCGGTACCAACTCTACAATCATTGTTAGGAATCTCTAAAACAAGCATTTTGTTTCCATAAATATTTATTATTATTTTTCCCACCCTCCAGTCGTGAGATTGCGGGGTGGTTTTTATAATATGCATTTTTGCATTTTTTTCAATATTTTTATGGTAAATGCTTGTCTACCACAAAAAAAATCACGAACTTTGTAACAACTATTGTATAATATAAAAACCTTCATCAAAAATGGAAAAAAACGAACTCATAGCAAAAATGAATTCTGTACTCGCAGGTGAATTCGAAGTAGAGGAAAGCTCAATAACTCCTGATGCCAACATCAAGGAGACACTCGAGCTCGACAGCCTCTCGCTCGTAGATATGATTGCCCTCGTAGAGGAGGAATTCGGTGTTGAAATCAAGGGTCAGAACGTTGGCCAGGTTAAGACTTTCGCAAATCTTTACGATTTCGTATTCGACAAACTTAACGCTTAATTTGAGTTTATGTCAACATCTGTAATGTATTCAGGTGATGAGATAAAGACTTTTATTCCTCAGCGCGAGCCAATGCTCATGGTAGATGCCCTCTACCAGTGCGATGAGACTTCCGTTGAGACAGGACTTACAATTGCCGCTGACAACTTGTTTGTTGACGGCAAATTGTTTTCTGAGTCCGGCATGATTGAGCATATAGCCCAGTCGGCAGCCACATTCGCCGGCTACAACGACTGGATAAACAAGCGTCCTATCGTACTTGGCTATATAGCTGAAATCAAGAAGTTTGCTCTCAAGACACCAGCACACGCGGGTGACAGCCTCCGCTCCAAGCTCACAGTGCAGAGCCAGGCCATGAACATCACCCTCATGAATGCCGTTACCACCATCAACGGTGTAGAGGCGGCATCGTGCAAGATTAAAATTTTCATGGATAAGTAATGACGGACACTATCAGCAGCGCGCCTCAGGTGCTCAGCGAGACTTTCGAGTTTCAGGTTCCGTTTTATGATCTCGACGGCATCCAGATGGTATGGCACGGCAACTATGTGAAATACATGGAAGACGCCCGCGAGAGGTTCGGCGCCAAGTATGGGTTTGAGTATCTCCACATTTTCAACAGCGGATATCTGGCCCCGGTGGTGGATATGCACCTGCAATACCGCAATTCGGCCCGTATCAGCGACCGGCTCGCCATTACCATTACATACGTTCCTGCCAGATCGGCCAAGATGGTTTTCAAGTACCTTATTACACGTCCGAGCGATGGCGCGGTAATCGTGGAGGCCGAGACTACTCAGCTTTTTGTTTCAAGAAGTGGCGTCTTCGAGACCAGCAATCCCGAATTCTACGCCGAGTGGAAAAAGCGCTGGAATATCACCCCAGCCAAGAAACATTAAAACAAAATCACACATTATCATGTTGGTAAAAGATTTTTACACCATAGAAGGCAAGCAGGTACAGGACGACGGCTCTGTAATCTATTCTGTATCGCTGAATCCTGCCCATGATGTCTACAAGGGTCATTTCCCCGAGAAGCCCATCACTCCCGGAGTCTGCAATATCCAGATGATAAAGGAGCTGGCCGAGGATGCGCAGGGCAAGGCCTTCACATTGAAGGATATCGACCGTTGCCGCCTTACATCGATGGTAACGCCCGACGGCTCTCCAAAACTTGACGTCAAGGTTCAGTTTGATGCGGCAGACCCATACAAGCTTTCTGCCACCATTTTCCATGAGGATGTAACATACATGACCCTCTCAGGAACATTGGTAGATAAGTTGCAGTAATAATAAAATATAACAATCCGCCAAATTCCCAATAAATATTTATATGGAAAAATACGATGTAGCGATTATCGGTGCTGGTCTTGGAGGACTTCAGTGCGCATATATTCTTGCCAAGAGAGGCAAGAAGGTTATCGTCTTGGAGAAAAACAAGCAGTACCTTGGCGGTTGCCTTCAGACATTTGAGCGCAAAGGACATAAATTCGATACAGGTTTCCATTACGTAGGCGGATTGGACGAGGGACAGCCGTTGAACCGTTTGTTCAATTACTTCGGCCTTATGAACCTTTCTTGGAAGAAAATGGACGAGGATTGTTTCGATGAGGTAATATACAAGGGAAAATCCTATAAATTCAAGAATGGTTATGATAATTTCTTGAACCAGATGGTTGAATATTTCCCTCATCAGAAGGCAAATTTGGAGAAGTATGTGGCCGATCTTCGAGAAATTGGCGATAATATTTTTGAAAGTTTGAACAAGACTCCTCAGGAGATGATGGATCCTTCATCGCCATTTGTAAGAAAGGCACTTCCATATCTCAAGGAAACATTCTCCGACGAGGATTTGATTAATGTTCTATCTGGCACATCACCCAAGATGCCTCTCAACGAAAAGTTGCCTCTTTATCATTTTCTTCAGATCAACGCGTCTTTCATCAAGAGTGCTTACAGATTGTGTGGCGGAGGAATGCAGATAGCTGATTCTTTGGCCCAAAGTATCAAGTCTTTTAATAAAGAAAATGTTGTACTTCTTGATGCAAAGGTTACCAAGCTGAATGATGGAGGTGATGGTATTGTTAAAACAGTGGAATACGAGAACAAATCCGGTGTCCAGTCAATTATCGAGGTTTCCGAAGCTGTAATATCCAATATTCATCCAGCGTCATTTGTACCTATGATTTCAGGAACCAAGGTTTTTAAACCGTTCCAGTACAAGACTCAGGCCAGGGGCGACAATAGTTTTGGCATGTTTACGGCCAACATTGCCATCAAGCCTAATACATTGAAATATCAGAATAGGAATATTTATATTCATGAAAGCTCAGATGTTTGGTCAGAGGCTTGGCAGGCAGCTGATGGCAAACCTTCGGCAGTACTTGTAAGTTTCGCAGTACCCAAGGAGGGCGATTATGTTGATAACATTGATATTCTTACACCGATGCTATGGAGCGATGTTGTCAAGTTTGACGGTACTCAACCTATGAGACGCGGAAAAGAATATGATGATTTTAAACGTAATAAAACAAATCAGCTTCTTGATATTGTGGAGCCTTATATACCTAATATCAAGGATTGCATAGATTGGGACTGTGTTTGGGAATCTACTCCTTTAACGTATAAGGACTACACCGGTACAGCCGAGGGAAGCGCCTACGGTCTATCGGACAAGAAATTCTCTCAAAAGCTGTCTTCAAATGCTAATGTTTACTGGACAGGTCAAAATATTGGTCTTCATGGATTCCTTGGAGTGAGTATGACGTCTCTGCTGACAGTCAAGCAATTACTTGGACCTGATGTTTTGAAATCCATAATGGCCGAAATACTTAATTAAACAAAGTAAACTAATTATTCTATCATGGAAAACAATAATAACGAAACTGCAAAGTTCTCTTTCGCTTTCTCGAAGGAGAATTACAAGTTGGTTCTCATTGGACTGGGAATCATTGTTCTTGGTTTTATCCTTATGGCCGGCGGCGGCTCCGACGATCCCAATGTGTTCGATGAGTCGATCTTCAGCTTTACACGAATCACTCTTGCGCCTATAGTGGTGCTTCTCGGTTTTGGTTTCGAGATTTACGCTATCATGCACAAGCCTGATGATGAGAAGGCTGGTAATGAATAAAGAAAAGCGGTTCTAAAAATTTTTAGAGCCGCTTTTTTGTGTTTTATTCTGCCTCACATTCCAGGATCGAATGTCCGAACGAGAGGTCGTCGTAGATGTTGGTGATCTTGTATCCTGCTTTTTTGAGCACTTCTATCATGTCGGCGCTGTGGTACATCTTGCTGTTGCCATTAGCTATCACTGTGAAATACAGCGATGTCATGGTGAGGCAGTATGATGCGGCCTCGTATTTCTGTCGGTCCCAGAATGTCTCCATGAT
>JAZUEG010000127.1:0-2160 GCA_045640025.1 Bacteroidales bacterium | reverse complement strand
TGCTCAGCCCAGAGAATGGTCCCGACCGTAGTGTGAGAAAATAGTTCAAGATAGGACGGGTGCTGCGGAAATTCCTGCTATTAGCTGCCACCTCTCCGCTGGCTCTCTTCGGCCTGATAAACAATACGATACCGTATCATCTACCGTTTCTGCTGACCAGAAAAATCAAGGACAGGAATTTCCATACTTCCGTGAGATTTGTATCGTATCTGATACTTTTCCCGGTTTGGTATATAATATTGTATTTCCTGGTGGGCATTTTCATAGGGCCGTGGTGGGGCCGTCTGCTGTATCTTCTGGGAGCTCTCGTTACGGGAATTTTCTCCAACAGATATTTCGATCTCGTAAAGAGAGTGGTATCGATGTGGCGACTGGTGGTAAACAAAAAGAAGCCTAAATTCCTGAAACTCCGCATCTTGCGCGACAAGATTGTAAGTTTTTTCAAGGGGCTTTGATTCATTATAATTTTACGCAAATTTCATATTGAAATTTTAAGATTTTTTTATACCTTTGCGCAAAATTTAAAATAAGGTATGGATTGGATAAATGAATTGATATGGGGGCAGGGAATTGGGCACTCCATATTGGTATTGGGCGTGATAATCTCGCTCGGACTCTTGCTCGGCAAGGTTAAGATTTTTGGTGTTTCACTGGGCGCTACGTTCATTCTCTTTGTAGGAATTCTTCTCGGACACTTCCACATGGGAATCCAGAACGACCAGCTTGTGCACTTTTTGAGAGATTTCGGTCTCATTCTCTTCATCTTCGCTATCGGTATGAAGGTGGGTCCGGGATTTTTCTCGTCATTCAAGGAAGGCGGTATCACGCTCAACGGCCTGGCCGTGGGAGTGGTTTTCCTTGGTGCCATTACAGCTCTCATAATTCACTGGTGCACAGGCATTCCTGTAGCTACAATGGTGGGTATTATGTCGGGTGCTGTTACCAATACTCCGGGACTTGGAGCCGCTCAGCAGGCTCTCAAGGAGAGTCTTGAGGCCACCGGCGGAGATACCGCAATAGTAGACACCATGGCTATGGGCTACGCTGTGGCTTATCCTCTCGGTGTAATCGGCATTATCCTTACAATGATAGTATTGAAGGCTGTATGCAAGATCGATTTCAAGAAGGAGGAGGCAGAGTTTGATGAGCTTGCCAAGGAGGACGCCAACTCGGCTACTGCCGTAAGCATTCAGGTGGAGAATCCCGCCGTTTGCGGAAAGACCATCCGCGAGGTCAAGCAACTTTTCCCTGACCGCGATTTCGTAATCTCACGCTATTGGAACACCGACAACGACGAGATTTCGCTCGCCACTCCTGAGACCGTTCTCAAGGCCGGCGACAAGCTTTTCGTAATCCTGACCGCAAGCGACGCCGATACCATCTGCGCACAGCTCGGCAAGAAAATCAGCCTTGAGCGCAAGCAGTGGGTTCGTCAGGACAGCATTTTCGTAAACCGCCGCGTGGTAGTTACCAAGCCGGAGGTAAACGGCAAGCGTCTTGGAAGTCTCTCTCTCCGCAAGATTTACGGCTGCAATATCACACGTGTTCAGCGTGCCGGAGTTGACCTCCTGGCCAGCCGTGAGCTTATTCTCCAGCTCGGCGATACTGTTTCGGTGGTAGGTACCGAGGCATCCATCGCAGGTGTGGAGAGCGTGCTCGGCAATTCTATGCGCCGTCTCTATCATCCAAACCTCGCCACAATCTTTATCGGAATTGCCCTCGGTGTAATCCTCGGCAGCATTCCTGTAATGATTCCGGGCGTTCCACAGCCTTTCAAGCTCGGTCTTGCTGGCGGTCCGCTCATCGTTGCCATCCTGTTGGCTAAGTTTGGCCCAAAATACGGTTTCGCAACATACACCACACAATCGGCCAATCTGATGCTCAGCGAGATAGGTATTTCGCTCTTCCTTGCCTGTGTGGGAATCAAGGCCGGCGACGGTTTTGTGGATACAGTAGTTAATGGCGGTTACGCATGGATTGGTTACGGATTCATCATCACATTTATCCCGTTGCTGATAATGGCGTTTGTCGGCCGCAAGGTATTCAAGGTCAATTACTTCACCCTTACCGGTATCATAGCCGGAAGCCACACCGACCCTCCTGCACTCGCATACGCCAACTCACTTACATCCAAGGACGCTCCGGCAGTAGGCTATGCCA
>JAZUEG010000126.1:0-3429 GCA_045640025.1 Bacteroidales bacterium | reverse complement strand
GGCCTCCGACTTATAGTCATTGTCGCTTGTGTCCCTGTTTTGGCCGGAGCATGGCAGGGAGGCAAGGCAGCTAATGGCGCACATGAGTACTGCTGTTAATATGAATTGGCGTATAAGTCTCATCTATTGTAATTAGTTTTGGGTAAATGCACAACAGCGCAAAAATAAAAAAAAATTATGTAATATTCTTAATTTCCTTAATAATAATTTTTAACTTTGCACATCAATTTGTACAAACAATAAAAATGGGATTTTTTAATAAGAAGAAAACTTGGGTAGTACCCAAGGGACAGGAGCCTACAGAGATGGACAAGCAGATTCTCTATTGGCAGAGCAAGGGCAAGGTGGTGCCACGCAGAGGCTTGATACTCACCCCCGGACAGATAGACGGAGTGCGCCAGAGCGGCGTTATTAATACCGGAATTCTTGATACCGTGGCCAAGGAGATTAAGGCCGGAATGACCACCAACGATATCGACAAGATTGTGGCTGACTACACATTGAGCCATGGCGCCAAGTCGGCATGCCTCGGCTACAACGGTTTCCCAAAGTACAGCTGTGTTTCCATCAACGAGGAGGTTTGTCACGGAATCCCCAGCGACGATGTTGTGCTGGAGGATGGCGACATTGTGAATGTGGACGTTACCACCATCTACAACGGCTATTTCGCCGACGCTTCCAGAATGTTCATCATCGGCAAGACCACGCCCGCCCGCGAGAAATTGGTGCGCGTGGCCAAGGAGTGCCTCGAGATCGGAATGAAGGTGGCCAAGCCTTACTGTTTTGTGGGCGATATCGGCAACGCCATCCAGACCCACGCCCACAACAACGGCTACACCGTGGTACGCGACCTTTGCGGTCATGGCGTAGGTCTCAAGTTCCACGAGGATCCAGAGGTTACACATTACGGACGCAAGGGCACGGGAATGCTGTTGGTTCCAGGCATGGTGTTCACCATAGAGCCTATGATCAACGAGGGCAAGTATCAGGTTTTCATCGACGAGGACAACGGCTGGACCGTAGTTACCGAGGACGAGAAAGATTCTGCCCAGTGGGAGCACACTTTCGTGATGACCGAGAACGGAGTGGAGATACTTACATATTAAGTGGTTGAAGGGTTGAAGTAATTGAAGTAATTGAACCTTGGAAGAGAAGATTGTTGACATACTTGCCAAGTTTCGCCTCGACGGTTTTTACAATAAATACCGTCAGGCTATAATATATCTTTTTTTTGGAGCCGTAAGCACGGTGGTGAATATTCTCACATTCTGGCTGTGCAATTACATTTTTGGCATCAATTATCAGATATCCAATGTTATAAGCTGGGTGTTGGCGGTTCTATGCGCATACATTACCAACAAGCTCTGGGTATTTGAGAGCCGTGGCAAGAGCAAGAAGGAGAATGTGGGCGAGGCGGCGCTTTTCTACTTTTTCCGCATCGTGAGCCTGGGCATCGAGATGGGCATCATGTATATTATGATAGACATGATGGATCTAAACGTAATGCTCTCGAAGATAGTGGCCAATGTGATCTCCATAATCGCCAACTTCTTCTTCAGCAAGCTGATAATATTCAAATAATTTTTAATTACGAAATCCGAATTACGAATTACCCGAGGCGATGCCCCGGGTTACTAATTGTAAAGGCTTCCAGCCTACGCACTGCCTGGAAGGCAGCACAAATCGTAACCGGGGACATCGTCTCCGGATTAGAAAGCAAATTCGGATTTCGTAATTCGTAATTCGTAATTAAAAAAATGGATTTGAAGCAGAAGGCGGCCCAGGGGCTTTTCTGGGGAGGTGTCAGCAATGTGGTTCAGCAACTGCTGAATCTCGGGTTCGGCATATTCTTAGCGCAGATTCTCAGCGTGGACGATTACGGCACGGTGGGGATGCTCACCATCTTCGCCACCATCGCCAATGCCATACAGGAGTCGGGTTTCAGGTCGGCGCTAACGAACCGCAAGGATATCAGCCACGACGACTACAATTCCGTTTTCTGGACAAGTCTTGGCCTCGGCGTTTTTCTGTATGTTCTTCTTTTCCTGACAGTTCCCTTTATTGCCGATTCATTCAGGACACCCGAGCTCGTTCCTTTGGGAAGGTTTCTTTTTCTCGGTTTTCTGATTTCATCGTTGGGAGTCGCGCACAATGCCTATCTTTTCAAGAATCTGATGGTCAAGCAGATGGCGAAGGCCACGCTCACGGCTTCGTTGATTTCGGGAACTGTGGCGCTCGTGATGGCGCTCAACGGTTTTGCGTATTGGGGAATCGCGGCGCAGAATGTGGTTTACATTCTCGTAACCACCGTAATGTTCTGGATATATTCGGATTTCCGTCCAAAATTCCGCTACAATCTCCAGCCTATCAAGGAGATGCTTCCTTACAGCAGCAAGTTGCTGATTACGACGATTTTTCATCTATTGAACGAGAATTTCTTCACAGCCTTTCTCGCTGGCAAGTTCACCAAGACTCAGGTCGGCTACTATTCCAATGGTTACAAGTGGCAAAATATTGGCACTCAGACAATTTCGCTCGCCATCGAGAACGTGATGCAACCCGTTCTCGCCAAGACCGACAAGAGCAATCTTCTTCAGGTTTTTTGCAAGCTGATGGCGGTTACGGTTTTCATATCCTTTCCCTGCATGCTTGGATTGGGACTTATTGCTCCCGAGTTCATCCAAATCACCATCGGCGAGAAATGGTTGCCGTCAGCTGATATCATGACAGTACTCTGCGTTTGGGGCGCAATGTTTCCGCTCTGTCAGGTTTATCAGAAACAGCTTCTAAGTGCCGGGAAATCAGGCTGGATGATGATTTGCGTAATCACACGCTGCCTGATGCAGTTCGCCGCGGTATATGCAACGTATCAGTACGGAATCTTCGTGATGGTCTGCTCATTTACGGCCACTAATATTCTCTCGATTCTTCAGGTTCATTACTTCGTAAACAAGATAAACGGCGTAACATTCGGAATGCTCGTCAGGTCAACTTTGCCTTATCTTTCAGTGATGATTGTAGCGTATCTTGCGGGATTTTTTGTAGCTGATACGTTTGAAAATATTTACATAAGACTTTGCATCAAGATAGCGATAGTAGCCGTTATTTATCTTGGCGGATTGTGGGTTTCGGGGAATGGCGTTATTAGAGAGGTGGCGGAGTTTTTGAAGGGATTTTTGAAATCCCGCAAGAAAAATTGATTGTTGTTCCGTATGGTTCGAGACGTGCCAGGGGCGCGTCTCTACATTTCCAGATTGCATTTGTAGAGACGCGGCCTTGCCACGTCTCGAATTATTACGTGTCAAATATAATCACATAATTTCTTTCAGCAATTCCTTGATATAATTCTCGATATCTAATGGCGATACATTGTATTTGGGTTGCATTTGGGTGAAACGCTCGTCTTTTCTGAATCGGGCCGACGTTGTG
>JAZUEG010000125.1:0-4839 GCA_045640025.1 Bacteroidales bacterium | reverse complement strand
CGTAGAAGTTGTCGCACTTGTACTGGAAGATGGCGGTATCGCTGAGGACCGCGAATCCGTGGGCAAAGCCCCTGGGAATGAAGAACTGACGGTGGTTTTGCTCGGTGAGCTCCACGGCCACGTGCTGTCCGTAGGTAGGCGAGCCTTTCCTGATATCGACTGCCACATCGAGAACGGCGCCACGTACGCAACGCACCAATTTGCTCTGGCTGAAGGGCGGTTTCTGGAAATGAAGTCCGCGCATCACGCCGTAGGAGGACATCGACTCGTTGTCCTGCACGAAGTTGATTTTCTGCACTTTCTCTTCGAACTCTCTTTGCGAGAAGCTCTCGAAGAAGTATCCGCGCGCATCAGAGAAGACACGAGGCTCGATGATTACGACGCCGGGGATTGAGGTGGGGAGAATGTTCATGGGTATTATGTGTTTTCGGATTCTGGTGATGATGCCGTAGGATGCGCTCAGCTACGCTGGTCCGTAGGATGCACTCAGCTGCGCTGGCTTATCCCACGGTTATAGATACTTTGTCCCCGTTGGGGACCATTTTATGTTGTGAGGTTATGATATTCGCGCACGATGGCAGAGCCAACCATTCTGCGATGGCCGGCTACGTAGATTTTGGATGATTATGATTATTCTTTATATGAGCGTTATTCTCGCGGAAAATACTATATAACGAAGAGTTACAAATTTACTATTGAGAATACCTAATTCATCAATATAACGAGGTTGGAAAACCCAGCGGGAAAACTCCTCCGAGTCCAAAACTATATCCTGTGTATCAGTTGCCATTATGAATTAATATGAGAGATTAACTCAGCAATGGACTGCTGATTATATTCAACAAAAGATTTGGATATTATACGAACGCCATCCTTGCGCTGATACCATGAAAAACTATTGTCTCCAAAATTGCAACCAACAACATTATGTCTGTCGTCTCCTACAACAATAGAGACTCCCCCCACTTGTGACGGAGAGAGATTTGCCTTCAGGATGGACACAATAGAAAACGATTTCAAAACAGAACGGGCATTTTCTATAGATTTTGCAGACGGAGCGGCAGATCCATACAAATCCCAATCAGAAGGCAGTTTAAAAAACATGTCCAATTGGTTCTCCACCATGCCTCGCACCAATTCGGGAAGCCTGTCTTCAAAATATGTCTTGATAGATTTATCTGATATCTTGGTTCCACGGTTGTGTGGCAATGCCTCAAGCCACGGACTCTCTGTATGAGTCCTGTTCATAAGACCGATGGCAGAGAAGTTCCTGAAGAAATTATAAACGTAATTGAAAAGATTCTCCGTGGCCTTGGTCATCTTGAGACCACACTCCTCGCTTGGCAATGGATTGGCCTCGTACTTGGCGTAATAATCGTAGACACTAGGGACAACAGGACCATACATCCACGATTCAATGTCATCATCGAAAAGTTTTTCTCCGAATGCGGCAAGATGATATCCCTGAGCATAGTACATAAGCTTCTGAAGCTTCATATTGGTGAGCTTCTCGCCGCCAAAACGAAACTGATCATCTGCAAGTTTTATCAACTTGCGCGCTATGTCAAGTGCTGGATAGGACATTGTGGTTTTTGTTTTTGCTGTGGCAAAGATAGGAAGAATAATTGGGAATTGCAAAGAAAATTTTTCGCCCAGCCCGGGCAGACTGGGCTTTTTTTGGGGACTACTTCACAACTCCCTTCTCAAGATACTCTGCTAGGTTGGTTCTCATTACGGAAGCCACGTGGTCGGCGGCTACCTTCTCCATATCGTATTTTACCATTATGGACACTAACTCCTCGAATGAGGTGGTCTGAGGATTCCAGCCGAGTTTCTCCTTGGCCTTGGTTGGGTCGCCCCAAAGGTTTACAACGTCGGTTGGGCGGTAAAAGTCTTCTGACACCTCAACCAATGTCTTGCCGACAAGGTTGGCAGGGCCTGATACGCAGATACCCTTCTCGTCCATTCCCTCGCCCTCGAACTTCAATTCGATGCCAGCGGCCTTGAATGCATAATAAGCAAACTCACGGACAGAATGCTGAACTCCGGTTGCGATTACGAAGTCCTCAGGCTTCTCCTGCTGAAGTATCAGCCACATGCACTCCACATAATCCTTGGCATAACCCCAATCACGGAGTGACGAGAGGTTTCCGAGGAAAAGTTTCTCCTGCTTGCCCTGGGCGATACGTGCGGCTGCGAGGGTAATCTTTCTTGTTACGAAGGTCTCACCACGGCGCTCAGACTCATGGTTGAAGAGGATTCCCGAGCAGCAGAACATATTGTAAGCCTCGCGATATTCCTTTACGATCCAGAAGCCGTACAATTTTGCAACGGCGTATGGAGAATAAGGATGGAATGGAGTTTTCTCGTTCTGAGGAACCTCCTCAACCTTGCCGTAAAGCTCTGAGGTAGAGGCCTGATAGATTCGGCAGGTGTTCTCAAGGTGGTTGGTACGGACTGCCTCAAGGATGCGGAGCACGCCAACAGCATCGACATCAGCTGTAAACTCTGGCGCATCGAAAGAAACCTGTACGTGGCTCTGAGCAGCGAGGTTGTAGATCTCGGTAGGCTGAACCTTGCCGACGAGCTTTACGAGAGACATCGAGTCGCTCATGTCGGCATAATGGAGGTGGAAGTTTGGAGTTCCCTCCAAATGTGCGATACGCTCGCGGAAGTCAACAGAGCTTCGGCGGATGATGCCGTGGACCTCGTAGCCCTTGGCCAAAAGAAACTCGCTCAAGTATGAGCCGTCCTGTCCGGTAACACCGGTGATAAGTGCAATATTTTTCATATTTTTATATCCGTTAAATCTTAGTATTGAGAAGACGTCGCTTCGCTCAAAATTAATCAAAAATCTTTTTGTCCTTCTTGAAACTCGGCCCGAAATCTCGGGCTATAATTTGGCAAAAATCTTTTTGTCCCTTACGGGACAGGATTGACGATTGATTGTTTGGGTCGCTTCGCTCGAAATCTTTCAAAAATCAACAAAAAATCTTTCTTTCCAAAGGACAATATTCGTTTCAGCAATCGCCGTCCCGTAGGGACAAAAAGATTTTTGAATGATTTTTGCCTAAGATTTCTGGCGAAAAAACATCAGAAGATTTTATAAAGATTTTTAAAAGATTTTGAGCGGAGCGACGTCTATAAAAATTCGGTGCCGTAGGCGACGCCTATCGCTCCGCGCGCATTGGGTTGTGGAGGAAATCGTCGTAGGCGAGGCGGATGCCGTCCTCGAGCTCGGTCTTGTATTTCCAGCCCAATTTCTCGGCCTTGGATACGTCGAGGAGTTTTCTTGGTGTGCCGTTGGGACGGGTGGTGTCCCACTTGATGGCGCCGGTGTAGCCTATCACCTTAGCGGTGAGTTCGGTGAGCTCCTTGTTGGTGAGCTCCTTGCCTGTGCCGGCGTCCACTGTCTCGTTGCCGGAATAGTTGTTCATAAGGAACACGCAGAGGTTTGCGAGGTCGTCAACGTAGAGGAACTCGCGGAGTGGCGAACCGTCACCCCAGCAGGTTACTTCCTTCAATCCTGCCTCCTTGGCCTCGTGGAAACGGCGGATAAGGGCGGGCAAAACGTGTGAGTGCTCGGGATGGTAGTTGTCGTTAGGGCCATAAAGATTGGTCGGCATTACTGAGATATAATCTGTGCCGTACTGACGATTCAGGAACTCGCAATATTTCAAGCCTGAGATTTTGGCAAGTGCGTAGGCCTCGTTGGTTTTCTCAAGCTCACTGGTTAAAAGACAACTCTCAGGCATTGGCTGAGGCGCCATTCTCGGATAGATGCAGGATGAGCCGAGGAACTCGACTTTCTTGCAACCGTTTTTCCATGCGGCGTGTATCACGTTCATCTCGAGCATCATGTTGTCGTACATGAAATCGGCCAATGCCGACTGATTGGCGATGATGCCACCAACTTTAGCCGCGGCGAGGAATACGTACTCAGGCTTCTCCTCGGCGAAGAATTTCTCAACCTGATCCTGACGGATGAGATCGAGCTCCTTATGTGTTCTCGTGATGATATTATTGTAGCCCTGGCGCTGAAGCTCGCGCACGATGGCACTGCCAACCATTCCACGGTGGCCGGCTACGTAGATTTTCGATGATTTTTGCATGGATTAAGTGATGAGGTATTTAGAAAACTATTTCAAACCATATCTTTTCAAGATATTTGGTCTATTGGCAGGTGATGAAATAGCAAGTTCCTTTATTTTTGATAAATCAGCATCATTTATAATTCCTATATATTCAGCTGACTCTATGATCCTATCGAAAGGTAACTCCTTGATAAGGAAGCAATCAACATATCTGAACTTATTGTTCAAAAATTCATAATCCTCAGGATATATACAATGTTGATAGGGTGCAATAACCCTAATCAATGAAGAATTAATCTCAGAATTGATAAGTACCGAACCTACTAATATTGAGCCGTTGTCAATGCCCTACACTACGAAATATTTGTTTCTGGAAATATCACCTTCGTTTTTTGGGGTAACACCATCCTCGGGGAACAATTCCATACGGAATACACTTCCCGGCACCAAAGACATCCGTTTTAATATTTCCAGATCCATTATCAGGCAACAGAATTGAAGTACAAAATATTCTCTTTCAAATAGTTCAACTCATCTCCATGGACACCGGCCTCTTTTACAATCTCCAAAATATCCATTATATGATTATCAGAGGAATTGTATGCGCGCTGCCATTCATCCCCATGGGTTGCAGACAAGATATCATCAAATGACATCTCTGAAACTTGCTTGATGGCCTCATCAAGGCACTCAATAGATGAACGAGAAAGATAATCCATATCAGGATCTTCTTTGGGCTGGAAGG
>JAZUEG010000124.1:0-2525 GCA_045640025.1 Bacteroidales bacterium | reverse complement strand
TGTGAATGAGAATTTTTTTCATTTTATGTTATTTAATTATTTTAAATTTTATATGATGCAAATTTAAGAAAAAATAAACATACGCACCAAAAAAATACCATTTTTTTTTGCTTTTTTTTCCAAAAAAAACAAAGACCCTTTTGATGATTGTTGGAATATAGTGATTATCTTTGCAATCAATATGAAACTCGATTTTATCAGAAGTGTTTTTTTAACCAATTTCTCGTTTGCTCCCACGCCCTGCCAGCAGAATGCCATCGACATTTTGTCGCAGTTTGTGATGGAGAGCGATGAGTACGGCCTCTTTGTGCTCCGCGGATACGCCGGCACGGGCAAGACCAGCCTGATGAGCGCCTTCGTGAAAACCCTCCACGACTTCGGCATCAAGACTGTGCTCATGGCGCCCACGGGACGCGCCGCCAAGGTGCTCTCGCAGTTTTCGGGATGCAAGGCCCACACCATCCACAAGACCATCTACCGACAGCACTCGGGGCCCACGGGAGCGTTCCATACCGACCGCAATCTCCACAGCGACACCTTTTTTATAGTGGACGAGGCCTCCATGATACCCAAGTCCACCACCGAGAGGTCTTATTTCGGATCGGGATGCCTGCTCAACGACCTGATATCATACGTGTATTCGGGCCATAACTGCCGTCTGGTGCTTGTGGGAGATTCGGGACAGCTGCCTCCCGTTGGCAGTCCGCTATCGCCCGCGCTCGACAGGCAGGAGCTCGAGTGCTACGGCAAGGAGGTATACGAGGCCACCCTCGACGACGTAGTACGTCAGGCCAGCGAGAGCGGAATCCTGAGCAACGCCACTCAGCTGCGCCGCCAGGTGGAGCGCGCAATGCCGGGCGAGCTAATCAAGCCTCTATTTAATATAGGTGTGTATCCCGATATCGCAAGGCTCACCGGCGCCGATCTCCTGGAGGCCCTCGAGAACTCCTACGACCACGCCGGTGTGATGGATACGCTCGTAATAACCCGGAGCAACAAAAACGCCAATATCTACAACAACGGAATCCGTTCGCGGATTTTCTGGCGCGAGGAGCAACTCACTGTGGGCGACCTCGTTATGGTGGTCAAAAACAACTATTTCTACACCCGAAATATCGAGGAGTTGGATTTTGTAGCTAATGGCGATATAGCCGAAGTGGTCCGCGTTGGGCGCTACGAGTCGATCTACGGATTCCACTTTATAAACGTCGACCTCCGATTCTGCGACTACGACAATCTCGAGATCTCGTGCAAGATTATCCAGGAATCGCTCACCTGCGAGGGCGCGTCGTTTTCCGAGGACGAAAACGAGCGTCTCCTGAATGCCGTCATGGAGGATTATCCGGGCATGAAACTCCACGATGTATACAAGGAGATCAAGAACAACGAATATTTCAACGCATTCCAGATCAAGTTTGCCTACGCCGTCACTTGCCACAAGTCGCAGGGCGGGCAGTGGAAAAATGTGTTCATCGACCAGGGCTACATCACCGAGCAGATGCTGGACCGCGAGTATCTGCGATGGCTCTACACGGCCCTCACGCGTGCCACCGAGAAGGTCTATCTGGTCAACTTCAAGGATGAATTCTTTGAGAATCAGCCCATTGAAAAATATTAGTAAAAAAGTTGTAATAAAATTTGGCTATATCGCAAAAACACCATAATTTTGCATCTGTAAAAAACGAGGTCCGGTAGCTCAGCTGGATAGAGCAACAGCCTTCTAAGCTGTGGGTCGAGCGTTCGAATCGCTCCCGGATCACGCAAATTTTTCGAAGCCTTGACTCTTATACAGAGTTGAGGCTTTTTTTTGTTTTCGCCATTAGCTGATACAAAAAAAACTGAAAAAAAATTCATCCCGGGTTATATCTTATCACATATTTATCTATATTTGTATCATAATTTTTCTAATTATTAATCGTCATGAAAATAAAGAAAAAAAACAATAGAATGAAACTGATTTTGCGATTGTCCCTGGTGCTGATGCTGGCACTGGGAGGTTTTGTCTCGTGCACAATGATGGGTTTCGGAACATCGGGCCCCGAGAAAAACAAGCTGATACTTAGACTCATAGGCGACTGCCTTACCAATATGCATTACGAGCACATTGTATTGGACGACAATTTTTCGTCGAAGGCATTCGACGAGTATATCCTGAAACTCGACTATTCTAAGAGATTCCTGCTGAAATCCGACATCGATGAGCTCGAGAAACACCGCTACAAGATTGATGACTATGTGAGGGATCTCGACATGAATTTCTGCGACTATGCCACCGACCTCATCAAGACCCGACAGGAGGAGGCCGAAGGATATTACAGGGAGGCAATAGATGGAAATTTCGATTTCGCAGAGGATTTGTGGATACAGACCAACGCCGACTCGCTCCATTTTGCGGCCAACAAGGACGAGCTCCGCGCATTCTGGCACAAGACTGTGAAACTGGCCGTTCTCGAAAGGTTCTACGACCTCAGAAAGACCCAGGACAAGGCCATCGAGAAAAACGACACAACCCTCAAGGTGAAGAC
>JAZUEG010000123.1:0-20739 GCA_045640025.1 Bacteroidales bacterium | reverse complement strand
GGTGAAGATGAGTCCCTGGTTGGAAACAATCTCGCCGGTGCAGTATCCACCGAACACCACGATGGCATCCTTGAGCGAGGCCTTCTTTACATTGTAGACATCCTGGGCCTTCAGGCGGAATCCCTGGGCCTTCATTTGCTTGTAGTTTTTGCCGATAAGATTGAGGAGCCACATGCCCTCGTCGGCTCTGGCAGCTGATAGCGACATAGCTATCAAAAGCAGCGTTGCGATAAAACTTTTGAACTTCATTTTTGTATTATTATATTAATCTATTGACATTTTATTGTTGGAATCATTGATATCCGGAATCCAGTCGGAACTTAGGCGTGCGGCCTGCGCATCCTTGCTGAGCTCTATGGTCACCTCCTTGTTGCCGGCGCTCCATACCAGGGCGTTGCGCTTGATGATCTCCTCCTGGCCGTCGGCATATATCACCCTGAGCTCTATCGGCAGCATCATATCGCCTGCATTGCTCACCACAATCTTGCGCGGCTCCATAGACTTGATGCCGAGGTCGGGAATACCTTTTATAAAGAACCACGAATTGATAACCTCGCTCAGGTCGATTCCCGAAATATTATTGCACATATTGAAGAAATCGTAAGGATGCGGATGCTTGCCCGCCCATGCCGCGGTAAACTCGTGGAGTATCTTTGTCATTGTATCAGCTCCCACAATATCCTCTATTACGGTGTAGGCCAGCTGAGGCTTGTAATATGAGTTTACAGTGAAAACCCAGAGGTCGGTCATCGAAAACGACGGGGTCATGATGGGCACATTCTCGTCGGTGCCGGCAGTATAGCCCACGTACCTCTTGGCCGATGTTATCACATTCTTGCTCTTGAAGGTCTTGTTCTGGAAATACTGTGGAACATACTCAGTAAGTCCCTCGTCCATAAAACCGAATCTGTTCTGGTACATACCCGTGATGAACGGGAAATACGAGTGAGTAACCTCATGCGATGTGGTGAAAAAGTCGGAATCGAAATTGCGGTCGTAGTCCTCGTTTATCATCATTGGGAACTCCATTCCGCCGCTTCCCTCAAAAACCGTCATGTGGGAATACGGATAGATGTATCCCGGACGCTCCTTGCTGAGAAAACGGAGTGTCTTGCGGGTCATGTCGATGCATTTCTCGAAACCATCGCTGCTGTATACGGCCGCGGTTACGGTGCGTGGCTTGCCGGGACGGAGGGCGAGGCCCGATGCGGCCCAGCTCATATTATCGCTGCAGGCAAATACGAAATCGGGAACGCTGTCGGCCTTGAAATGCCATGTGTTGGATGGCTTCTTGAGCGCCTTGCCTATATAATTGCCGTATACCACCGGGGTAATGGCATCGGATGCGATGGCCTTGTTGTAGTTGCTGACTACGGGCGCTGTATATATGTCCTTCATGTTCTGGAGGTTGCCTGTGGCCCAGCACATCATGCCATGGCCCAGGGTGAGCTCCACATCATAGTTGGCAAATTCGAATGCGAATTCCTCGTTGCCGGTGTGGTCCACCATGTCCCAGCCGTATATGTCGTCGTATACAGCTATCTGCGGATACCAGTATGGCACAAACCACGAATAGTCGGAATACTGTCCGCCGCGGTGATGAGTCTTTGCGGCTATCTTATTGTGCCACTTCACCTTTATGGTTACCACATCACCGGAGCTGATACGGGAATTAAGCGCCACCTTGGCCTTGGTGATGCTCTCCTCCACCTTGAGGGGAATCTCCATGCCGCCATCCACCATCGATACGCTCTCTATCACCACACCCTCGTCGGTGATGTCGTCGGGCACACACTCGCGGGTGCGAGGCACACCTTTTTTATATATATTGCGGTAGAGATTCAGCACTATAAAGCTTGTGCGCGAATCTGGAGTGTTGAAATGGAAAGTCACCGTCTCCTCGCCATCCAGCATCTGGGTATCGGGCTCAAACGAAGCCTTAATCTTGTATTCGGCAAAATTATTTCGGTAATTATCGCCAGGATATCCGGTAGTGGACCTTGTACCCAGAGTGAGTCCCTTGTTAAAATCCTTGCTATAAGGAATTTGCGCCATTAGCTGCATGCCACACATACAGACAAACAGCAGTGATAATATAGTCCGTATTTTCATAATGGATGAGGTTTTGTAAATTAGCGACAAAGTTAAACATTTAAGACCGTTATTTTTATTATATTTGCAGAAATTTTTTATAAAAAATGTTATCAGCTGACAAAATGACAAACAAAACACCCATAATAACAATGATAGAGCAGAGCAACGCCGACCTCCAGACCAAGGAGATAGCCGTAAAGGCAGTGAGCGGACAGCGCATAAGCGACCAGGAGGCCCTGCACCTGTACAGCAACGCCGACCTCGGACTGCTCGGAATGATAGCTTTCGAGATCAAGAAAGAGAAAAGCGGACTCAAGGTTTTCTACAACCGAAACTTCCACATAGAGCCCACCAATGTATGCGTAAACAACTGCCGCTTTTGCAGTTACAAGAAGCCGCAGGGCGATCCCCAGGCGTGGGAGCTCTCTATGGACGAGATACTCCACAAGGTAGCCACATACCGCGACAGCCGCGCCACCGAGGTCCATATCGTGGGCGGAGTGCATCCCGACCGCGACATCGAATATTACTGCCAGCTGATGCGCGAGGTCAAGAAAATAATCCCCGGAATAGTGGTGAAAGCCTTTACAGCCGTGGAGATAGAATACATGATCCGCAAGGCCGGCCTCACATTCGAGGAAGGTCTCAGGCAGCTAATGGCGAACGGGCTGGAGGCCATTCCGGGTGGCGGCGCAGAGATTTTTGATGAGCAGCTGAGGGCGGAGATTTGTCCCGAGAAAACCAAGTCGTCGGTATGGCTCGGTATCCACCGCACGGCCCACAAGCTCGGCATAGAGACCAATGCCACAATGCTTTACGGCCACAGGGAGACCTACGCCCAGCGCATCGACCACATGAGCCGTCTGCGCGCCCTTCAGGACGAGACCAATGGTTTCTCGGCATTCATCCCGCTGAAATACCGCAACGAGAACAACCAGATGAGCGCTCTCGGCGAGGTATCTCTCACCGAGGACCTCAGAAACTACGCCATGGCCAGAATCTACCTCGACAACTTCCCCCACGTGAAGGCATACTGGGTGATGTCGGGACTGGAGACCACAAAGCTCGCCCTCCAGTACGGCGCCGACGACATAGACGGCACCGTAAACGATTCCACCAAGATCTACACCATGGCCGGCGTATCAGGCAAGGCCACCATGACAGTGGAGCAGATCCGCGGGGTAATATCCGGCGCCGGGCTGATACCTGTAGAGAGGGACACATTCTATAATGAGATTGAAGGGTAAAGAGGAAAGTTGAAAGTGGAAAGTGGAAAGTGGAAAGATTAGAGATTAGAGATTAGAGTTTAGAGTTTAGAGTTTAGAGATAAAAAAAACGCGCACCGCTGGGCAAGCATGGAGGCTCCATAATTGCCCGGCGGCACGCGGTTTTCACGGCTGCCCTGCGATTGAGGCATTAGTCGTTTTCCTCGAGGGTGAAGATGTCCTCGAGTCTTACCTTGAAGAATCTTGCGATCTTGAGAGCGAGAACGGTGTTTGGGATAAACTTGCCAGTCTCTATGGCGTGGATAGTCTGTCTTGAGACATCGACTCTCTCGGCCAACTCTGCCTGAGTGATTTTCTTCTTGGCACGCTCTACTCTAATAGTGTTTTCCATATTATTTGATGAATTAGTTAGTTTTTTATTATAAAATTTTATTTCTGATTTTTACAATAACAATATCTATACCAAAATCCAAGCAAAATTGCTAAGAATTATATTATCGTGGTAAAAATTTCGAGAAAAACGACATTATTGCCATATTTCTTCAATTATTGAACCGATTTGCGTAAAGTTGTCGATGGTATATCTCTCGTCCTGAAGGATTGAATCCTCCGAAAGCCTTGCTACAAAGTGTATTCCCGTGGCCCTGGCGGCATCGCGGTCGGTGGTGGCATCGCCCACAAAGAGGGCATCGGCTCTGCTGATGGAGTATTTCTGGAGCATGGAGCTGATATGCTGATCCTTGGTATCGGGCGATCCGAACACAGCGGTGAAATATTTATCAAGGCCTTTAGCTGATACAATACGACGCATCTCGTCCTGAGGCGTGCCCGACGATACAAATATCAGCGCCCTGCCCTGCCACTGCCTCAGAAACTGCTCAACGCCCTCGGTGAGAGGCGCCTTCACAACCTCCTGCTCCACCCAGGCCGTGAATCTCTCGCTCATCATCTTGTGCTCATCGGGAGCAATCTCGCGATTAAGCAGCATCCGGTGGAGTATCGGAAACAGTTTAACCCTCGATACGCCGCCGTGAAGCAGGTGATAATCAAGCGCCTGCTGTGCTATATCGGCGCCAAACTCTATATAGGAATTGTAATATGCGGCGTTCTTTATCTGGCAGCTCTCGCATATCACTCCGTCAAAATCCAAAAATATTGCCTTATTATGTGTCATAACCTTTACTTTTTTCCAGTGCAAAGATACAAATAAATAAATCATACAACCAAAACTTTTAACGTAGATTTTTTTAATTTTTTGTTAAATATCCCAATTATTTATTAACTTTGCATTCTGTTATACAATACAACAAAACGCTAATTTGCTAAATATTAACATGAAAGAGAAACTTAAGGGACTTATTCCCCACATAATTGCAGTAATTGCTTTTATAATAATAAGTGTAATCTATTTCCACCCGGTATTGTCGGGTGAGGAACTTAGGCAGTACGACAACATCCAGGCGGCCGGCATGAGCCAGGAGATCACCCAGTTTGAGCAACAGACTGGCGAATATTCCGCATGGACCAACTCGATGTTTGGCGGTATGCCGTCTTACCAGATCAAGGCTCCCGAGTCGTTCAACATCCATCTGATGCTCCAGAGATTCCTTCATCTGTTTTTGCCATACAGCACCATGGCAATATTCTTTGTGTATCTGCTGGGATTCTATCTGCTGCTCACCAGCCTCAAGTTCAAGCAGGGCATATCAATAGTGGGCGCATTGGCATTCGCCTTCAGCAGCTACAATATCATAATAATAGCCGCAGGCCACATCACCAAGTGCTACGCCATAGCCTACATGGCTCCCGTATTGGCCGGTATCATCCACTGCTACAACAAGGAGTACATCAAGGGATTCTTCCTGACCGCATTTGCGCTCGGCATCGAGATCGCGTGCAACCACCCCCAGATCGTGTACTACCTCGGCATTCTCTGCGGCGTGTTCTTTGTATGGAAGGCAGTGTGCGCCTATCTGGAATCCAAGAAGGAGAAGGAGGCAGCTAATGGCGATACAGCCTGGAAATCATTCGGCAAGGCTACCGCAGTAGTAGCCATTGCAGGAGTATTCGCCATACTTCCCAACATCACAAACCTCTGGACCACATGGGAATACGGCAAGTATTCTACCCGCAGCCAGAGCGAGCTGTCCAGCAGACAGGAGTCATCGGGACTCGACAAGAATTACGCCATGGCCTGGAGCTACGGCAAGATGGAGAGCCTCAACCTGCTGATACCTAACTTCAGAGGCGGCGCCAGCAAATACATTGGCAGCGACGCCGACGCCATGAAGGCCGTAAAAGACCAGGACTACGCACAGACCGTAGCCCGCTCATCACAGTACTGGGGCGAGCAGCCCGGCACATCGGGTCCTGTATACCTGGGCGCCATCGTGGTATTCCTCTTCGTATTGGGATTGTTCATCGTAAAGAGCAACGCCAAATGGTGGTTGCTGGCCGGCACAGCAGTATCAATAGTAATGTCGTGGGGCAACAACTGCAACCTCATCACCGACCTGCTGTTCGACTATTTCCCACTCTACAATAAGTTCAGATCGGTATCCATGGCCCTGGTAATAGCACAGGTATGTGTGCCATTCCTCGCCATGATGGCACTGAAGGAGATTACCGACAATGCCGGTCTCCTGAAGACCAAGAAAAACGAGCTTTACATATCACTCGGCATCACAGCCGGTATCTGTCTGATTTTCTGGATGATTCCAGCATTGGGAGGCTCGTTCCTTTCAAGCGACGAATCTGCCACATTTGCCCAGTACATGCAGGAGCAGCCCCAAATGGCCGGACAATATCAGGCCTTGAGCGATAATATAGTATACGCTCGCAAGGCCCTGTTCTGCAGCGACGCATTGCGCTCGGCCATCTTCATTCTGCTGGCCGGTCTGGTATTATTCCTCTACAGCAACAATACATTCAAGACCAAAGGTCTCGTATTGGCCCTCGGCGCACTCATCACCATCGACCTCTGGGCTGAAGACGTAAGATACCTGGGCACAGATGATTTCCGTCCAGAGAACAACTCGGCATCGGTATTCCGCCCATCGGCAGCCGATCAGTTCATCATAAAGGACGCCGACCCCGACTTCCGCGTGCTCAACCTCACCACAGATGCATTCAATGAGGCACAGACTTCATACTATCACAAGAGCATCGGCGGATACCACGGAGCCAAGATGCGCCGCTATCAGGAGTTTATAAGCGCACTGCTTAGCCCATCGCTCGAGATTGCAATGGATGCAGTAAAGAAGTCGCCAGAGAAACTCAGCGAAATCATGACCAACATCCCAATGCTCAACATGCTGAACTGTAAGTACATAATAGCCAGCAGAGAGCAGTTCCCTATCATCAATATGAACACATACGGCAATGCATGGTTTGTAAACAAATACGATGCAGTAGAGACCGCCGATCAGGAGCTCGTATCGCTCCGACGTCAGGATCCTCGACAGACCGCCGTCATCAACAAGAATATCTACAGCGGCTATATGAATCAGCTGCCTAAAGACCAGATAGTGGCCGAGGACTCCAGCGCTATCGTGCTCAACGAATACAAGCCAAACTACCTGAGCTACAGCGCCGATGCCAAGCGCGACCGTCTGGCTGTATTCTCCGAGATCTACTATCCTAAGGGATGGCAGGCATACATCGACGGCAAGGCTGTGGATCACATCTGCGCCAACTACATACTCCGCGCCCTCGTGGTTCCTGCAGGTCAGCACAAGATTGAGTTCAAATTTGATCCTACATCGGTACGCGTAGGCAAGATTATTGCGGCATTAGCTTCTATACTCCTGATACTGGGACTGATAGCATACCTCTACAAGGTGCACTGTCTCGACAAGAAGAAAAATTAATAATTACGAAATCCGAATTACGAATTACGAATTCGGATTTCGTTGAAAAAATTCGTAATTCGTAATTCATAATTCGTAATTAAACAAATATGGGACTTCAATGTGGTATAGTAGGACTGCCTAACGTGGGCAAGTCGACACTCTTCAATTGCTTATCAAGCGCAAAGGCTCAGGCAGCCAACTTTCCGTTCTGCACCATAGAGCCAAACGTGGGAGTTGTTACAGTACCAGACGACAGACTTATAGAACTCGAGAAGATAGATCATCCGGCCAAGGTGATTCCAGCCACAGTAGAGATTGTGGACATTGCCGGCCTCGTAAAGGGCGCCAGCAAGGGTGAGGGCCTCGGCAACAAGTTCCTCGCCAACATCCGCGAGACCGACGCCATCATACACGTGCTCCGCTGTTTCGAGGATGAGAACGTAACCCACGTGGACGGCAGCGTAAACCCCGTACGCGACAAGGAGATCATCGATACCGAGCTTCAGATAAAGGACCTTGAATCCATCGAGAGCCGCTACGCCAAGACCGAGAAGATGGCCAAGACAGCCAAGGACAAGGATGCGGCAATGCTCTGCCAGGTGATGGACAAGATAAAGGCAGCCCTCCTTCAGGGCAAGAGCGCACGCACCGTGGAGCTCGATGAGAACGAGCAGCGCGCAGCCAAGGAACTCTTCCTCCTTACCAGCAAGCCTGTAATGTACGTATGCAATGTGGACGAAAAATCAGTCCTGACCGGCAATGCTCACGTGGACGCCGTCCGCGAGGCCGTAAAGGACGAGAACGCAGAAATCCTCGTTATCGCCGCCAAGACCGAGGAGGAGATAGCTGAAATGGAAAGCTACGAGGACCGCAAGATGTTCCTCGACGACCTGGGACTTACCGAATCGGGCGTTGTAAAACTCATCCACTCAGCCTACAAGCTCCTCAACCTTGAGACATACTTCACATCGGGACCCGACGAGAGCCGCGCATGGACTTTCAAGAAGGGCTCGCTTGCGCCTCAGGCCGCCGGAATCATCCACACCGATTTCGAGAAGGGATTCATCAAGGCCGAGGTAATCAAGATGGACGACTACATCAGCCTTGGCTCCGAGGCCGCATGCCGCGAGCAGGGCAAAATCCACATCGAGGGCAAGGACTACGTGGTGCAGGATGGCGACATCATGCACTTCAGATTCAATGTGTAAACAAACAACAGTTAACAATTAATAATTAACAATTAAAACCGTTACAATTATGGGTATAATAGCTACAATTCTCATCGGCGCACTCTGCGGATTTCTCGCAGGCAAAATCTTTAAAGGTGGCGGACTCGGCACTATTCTCAACATCATTGTTGGTGTAGTAGGCGGAGCTCTCGGCAGCTGGATATTCGGCGCACAGAGCGGCATTTTGTCGCAGATTCTTGTTGGCACAGCAGGCGCAATAGCTGTATTGTGGATTTGCTCGCTCATCAGCAAGAAGTAATCATCAGCAAAACAAAATCAGTAAATCAACAGAAAGGCAAGACTCCAACACGAGCCTTGCCTTTTTTTGTATTCAGATGCACGTCGGTGCGTCTCTATGAGTATTTAGATGGCAACATTATTATTGATAGCGATTTACATCGCGTTTATAGGTTTGGGCATTCCGGATTCATTGTTTGGAACGGCGTGGCCCGCTATTTATGAGGAGTTTGGATTGCCGATCTCCTTCGGCAGTTTCGTGACCGTAATCACCTGCATCGGCACTGTGACATCAAGCATGCTGAGCGCAAGGCTCATCAAACGCTTCGGCACAAGGGCCATCACGCTGATAAGCACGGCGCTTACGGCGTTGGCCATCCTCGGAATGCAGTTTAGCGGAAACTTCACAATGCTCTGCCTGTGCGCCATTCCATTGGGTTTGGGTGCGGGATCGATAGACGCGGCGCTCAATAACTACGTTAGCCTTCATTACTCATCGGCGCAGATGAATTTCCTGCACTGCTTCTATGGAATTGGAATCACGGTAAGCCCATACATCTTGTCGCTGATGATAGGCGGCGAAGATGGCTGGCGAGGCGGCTACAACATCGCCTTCGTAATTCAGATGTCGATAACAGCCGTGGTATTGCTGTCGTGGCCGCTGTGGAACCGCACCTTCAGCTGCAATGATAATGATGAATCGCCATCAGCTGACAACCAAAACATAAAGACTCTCTCGGTGAGGGAAATGTGGCGGATGCCGGGCGTGAAGCTGATGTGGACTTTGTTCATAGCGTCGGTGGCGCTGGAGATGAGCTGCGGCGGCTGGGGAAGCACTTACCTCGTGGAGCACAAGGGACTTGATGCGTCTCAGGCCGCCGAGACTATAATGTTCTATTTTATGGGCATAGCGATAGGAAGGTTTCTGGCGGGCATGCTGGCCATAAAATTGAGCAGCCACACCATCATATACTGCGGCGCGGCTGTCCTGGGCATAGGCATCGTAGGGCTGATACTTGCGCCAAATGTCACAATATCGGCCGTGGCGCTTATGACGATAGGCATAGGCAACGGTCCTATGTTTCCGAACCTCACTTACCTGACTCCTACCCTATTCGGCAAGGAAAACTCGCCGGCGATAATGGGCTCGTTTCTGGCGGTATCATACATATCGATGATGATAATGCCGGTGTTCTGCGGCCTTCTCGGCCAATGGCTCGGAATGTGGATTTTCCCGTTCTATATTTTAGCGTTCTATGTGGTTTTGGTGGTGGGGATTACAAGATTATCTCATCGGCGGTAGCGTCCGAAACCTTGATGAGGTCGTTTGGATTGGCCTGTATCTGGAGTCCGCGCTTGCCGGCTGATATGTAGATATAATCGAACTTCAGGCACGACGAATCGAAGAATGTGGGGAAATGCTTCTTCATGCCGATGGGGCTGCATCCTCCACGGATATAGCCCGTTAGGTCGAAGAGCTCCTTCACGTGAACCATATTGCAACTCTTATTGCCCGAGATTTTGGCGGCGTGCTTCAGGTCCAGTTCCTTGTCGCCGGGGATTACGCACACAAAATGTCCTATCTTGTCGCCGAGGAGCACAAGGGTCTTGAACACGCGCTCGATGGGCTCACCGAGTTGCGCGGCCACGTGCACGGCGCTAAGGTCGCTCTCATCCACAATATAAGGCACAAGAGAGTATTTCACCTTGGCCTTGTCGAGAATACGGGACGCATTTGTCTTCTCAATTTTCTCTTTTTTCATAGTAGGGCAAAGATAAGGATTTTTATTTGAAAAATGCAATTCTTTTTTGGAGAGGGATGGATATTCGAACGAATTTAATTTGGCAGTCGCGACTGCCAAATTATAAATATTTTATTATTAATAAAATACAAGGGCGAATACAAACGATTCGAATATTGGTACTAAAAGAGCAATCAGAATTATCAATTCCGACATTACCATATTATATACATCCCACCCAAAAGAAACTTATTCAACTAATAATCAATCAAATACAAATAAAATTACATTTTTTCGGACGAATAAGTGCGTTTTTTTACATTTTTTCGGACGAATAAATGCACTTCACCACCTCCACCCCACTCCCACCATCAAATTCGCCCCCGTGGTAATTGGCGCGTTGCTGTAATAATACTCAGGCCTATAATTGATTCTTCATAATCAAGCATTTAAGCGCCCCTACACTTTTCGGACGAACTCAAAACAAATCATCCATCACCACTTGGCTCACAACATTAATCGAGTATTGGTTTCGCGCCAATCCATAGGTGGTGACGAAAGTGGGGAACACACCGAATTTGAGGCCTGTCTCCTGCAAAAACCTTGACTTGCGGTTGCGGAGGCGCATATCCTCATCCTTTTCAATTCGGTATTCGGAGTCACAATACTTTATCTCGCATAGATTTATCATCCTGTCGGAACGCTCAATAATCATATCAATCTGGGCGCCGTCGGTATCAGAACCCTTCTGAGAACGCCACGAATACGTCTTGGTGGAAATGCCGTCGATCCTGAGTTTCTGCTTTATCTTGTCGATATGCGCAAAACAGACACGCTCAAACGCCAATCCCATCCAACTGTTTATCTTGCTATTGCCGTTATTTAGGGTCCAGAAATTCTCCTCAACAGAATTCCTGTCTGCAAAATGGCTGTAAAACAAAGTATAAAAGTCAGTAAGCCTGTAAATACCTGACTTGGAAGATATTTTCTTGTCCCTGACAAAGCCGAGACTTATAAAATCGCAGTTTACAAGATCATTGAGCACCTTAGTAAGGTGACCGCTGGAAGGAATACCAAGTTTTTTGGAAATGTCGCCCCTGGTAAGGCCTGACTTATTGGTTGCCAAAACCTTAACTATATTTACATAAATATCGGGAGACCTGAACAACGAGGCGAAAAGCCTGTCGAATTCCCTATACAATTCTCCACCACTCTTGAAAAACAATCTGTCGATACCCTGAGCAACGCTCTCGTTATTATTGAACATATCAATATAATACGGAATACCGCCCACCATCATATAAACATCAAGCATCGACTTTCGGTCCCAGACAAAATTACGGCTCTGGAAAAATTGCTCGGTCTCAGATAGCGAAAACGGCCTCAAATGTATCTCGTGAGTCACGCGGTTGTGGAGCCCTCCGTGATTGTCGATTATGTTGCTGACCATCCACGAGGTGGCAGATCCGCACACTACAAGCATAATATTATCCTGCCACTGAGCCCAGGTGTTCCAG
This sequence comes from Bacteroidales bacterium, assembly GCA_045640025.1. Classification (GTDB taxonomy): domain Bacteria; phylum Bacteroidota; class Bacteroidia; order Bacteroidales; family UBA3824; genus UBA3824. Next base: position 8,843 of record JAZUEG010000123.1, on the reverse strand, counting down.
AAATGTCCCAAAGCCTGTACAAAGGTATGACCCTTGGTATCGAAACACGGCAACTCATCAATGAAAACCACCAGCCTGCCATCAGTGTACGACTCCAGCCGTCTCTTCAGCAAATCCCTAAGAGACACAAACAAATCGAACCAATTGCGCTTGTAATCTCCATTATACCCGAAATCGCGCAATGCCTGGTTAAACGACTGATACTGCACCTCAGGACTGCCTTCCAGCACACCGCTCACCTCAAAGGCGATTTTATCAGAAGCCCAGTTATGAATAAGAAAAGTTTTGCCCACACGACGCCGTCCAAAAACAGCCACAAACTCAGCCTTAGGAGAAGCCAAGTAGGTCTCCAACAATTCAATCTCATTCTTTCTGCCGATAATAGTCCTCATATTGCAAATGCGTTTTGATAACGGCACAAATATAAAACATTTTTTTCAGAAAATCCCCAATCTGCTTCCAAATCGATAAAATTTTATTCGATTTGGAAACGGTTAGGTCATATCCACTTCCAAATCGACGGATTTTTCGTCGATTTGGAAGCACATCACCACCTCCACCCCACTCCTACCATCAAATTCACCCCCGTGGTGATTGGCGCGTTGCTGTAATAATACTCAGGCTTGTAATTGAAAATATTATCCACGGCGATGCTCACGCTTAAGTGTTCACGGAAAGAGTGCACCGACGACAATTTCCATATCGTATAGGCAGGACACAGGTTGCGACGGGTGCCCTTGCTCTCATCCAGCATATCCACGTACTCCTCGTTCCATACCGACGAGAGGAAACGTCCCGACAGCATCACATCAAATTTGTAAGACTGATTTACACGTTTTTCCCAACTTATACTCGTATTAAACGAGTGCTCTCTCGGTGGCGTGTACTGACTCATCGAGGCGGTCTCCTTGCTCTCGTGGGTATATACGTACGAGGCCTTGGTTCTGATGCGGCAGGGCCACAGATAGTTGGCTGATACCTCGCCTCCATAAACCTTCAGCCCGTCAAGATTAATGTACTGAATATATCGTGTGCCATCGGCATCGTAGCGTGGATTGCAGGTGGCTATGCGGTTGCTCACCGAATTGAAGTACGTGAGAATATTGAAATTACAATTCCAACGGCTGATATCTGCCGAAAGGCTGAAATTGTGGCTGTCCTCGGCCTTAAGGTCCTGATTGCCACGCAATACCCACATTCCCTGAATATCAAAATCGGTGAAGCGCTCCTTGAGTGTGGGCGCACGGAATCCCTTGCCGTAGCTGAGGCGGAAGATTAGCGGACAATAATAAGAACTGTAAGACACCGAAAATTTGGGCGAGGCCCTGTAGATATCGCCGTCGCCAAAATAATCGCCACGAACGGCTCCCACAAACTCCCACTGTTTGTATATAACATTGTATTGAGCAAAGAGCGCACCCGTATTCTGCTCGTGATACTTGTCGGAGAAATAATAATTCAGCAGATAATCATGCATAAAGTCGGCGCCCGCGGTTATCACGCCCTGTATACCGTTCTCGAAAACGTGCTTGTTTTTCAGCAGAGCCTTCACGGAGTTCTGCACGTTGGAGTAGTCGCGGATATTCAGTTTTGTAAGTTCCTGATAATCCGACTTGTCGTACTCATCAAAGGAGTAAGAAATGTCAAGTTGCGTCTCCTCATCGTAATCGTGATGGCGGAAATCGTGGTGGTATCTGATGCCTCCGCTAAAATCATAATAACGCTCAGGCGCACCCAAAGTACGCACATTCTCACGCATAAAATAGCCAGCCCTTGCGGTAATCTTGTCGTTGGTGCTTGGGCGGAAGTTCAGGACATCCTTGTAATTGAAAGTCTTGTTCTCGAAAAACTCGCTGAAAACCAAAGCCTCAGGCTCGTCGCCGTTTTTCAGGTCAAAATGGTTGATGCTTGTACGGCCAAAGGTGAAAGTATTGTCGATTTTATGGTTACTAACGGCAACCTTGACGCCACTCCTGCTCTCGCCGTGGGCCGCGAACCTCTGATTAACATCCACCGACAATGGCCTGTCGGGATCGTTGGTGATAATATTGATTACGCCGCCATTGGCACTGCTTCCGTAAATGGCTGAGGCCGCGCCCTTTATGATATCTATGCGCCTAACGTTGCTCATATCTATACGGCTGAAATCCACATTATCTACATTCTCGCCGGCCAGACGCTCGCCATCCACGAGAAAGAGCACGCTCTGACCCGCAAACCCCGAGAAGTTCATATTCACCTGCTGACTCTTGGCGTAAGTGAACTCCACACCGGGAAGTTCCTGTTGCAGAAGGTCTTCCACATTGGTGGCATCAGCACGCTTGATATCCCCATCGCCAATGGTACGGGTGGGAATGGCTGTTTTCTGCATAGCGCGCGTCACCCTGTAATCGAAAACATAGCACACATCAATATCCACGTCGTCCGCCTTCATAACCACGGTATCAGCATTCAAAATCTCCGCAACGGTACGCTCCTCGGGCTTATATCCTACATACCTGAACAGAAGCACATCATCAGCATTCTGATATTGGAGAACGAACTCACCATCTATCGTAATAGTGCCATTGGTGGTTCCCTTGAAAACCACTTCCACACCAGGCAGAGGACCTTCGTCGTCCCTGACGAATCCTTTCACGATATTTTGAGCCACGCAATGGAGCGCCGAGGCCAAAACCAATATAAAGACAAGGAAAAAACTTTTCATAATTATAGAAACTTATACTCAATAGTCATCTTGCACTTGGTGCCGTAAGCATCCTGATAATTCGCAAGCCTCAGGGCCACAATCCTTCCATCACGGAAACGGACAATGAAAACGTGGCCGTTATACGTGAACGACGGCGGAATGGGCGGAATATCGAACATTAGCCAGCCTGATAGCACACGGTTTATCTCTATGGCCTGACACCCCACGTAGCCGTTCATCATACTGTCCTGCTTTACCCAAACTGAGTAAGTATCAGCAACATCAGCCGTAAAATCCTGCATCAGGAGATCCGAGATATCAGCAGGCAGATCGTCGATGGAATTGTACTTGGTTTCGAGCACGGAGCCCCCGTTGGTGCGCACATTGTCGCGGTGGATGGCGATATCCCAGGCATCAGGCTCGGCTTGTTTATTTATTGAAACTGACCCTACCTCCTCGTGAACCGACAGCCCCTCGCCAAAAACATCGTAGAGATTCACCACCATACGGGATGCGCCGTCCCAATCCGAGGTCAGGGTGTCGGGAATGCGGTAGGGATTTTTGGAAGCATCAGGGTTGCTGAAATCTATGTAATACCAATTCCACCAGTCGGAAGCGTCCACGTAGATGGTGTTGTCGGCATCAGGGCCCAGAGTATCAGGATCATCGAAAATGCCGCCGAAGATGCCGTGGCACGAGGTCATCAGCATCAGGACAAGACCCCAAAATCCCCAATTATAATGATAAGACTTATTCATTTTTTTGATTAACTTTGCGGTCACAAAAGTACTACTTTTTCAGCATTCAGGAAATAAACAACACCAAAATCCTTAAAAATGAGGACAGATATGAAGATAGAATTTGCGATAGTGGACGCCAACACGCTATCGTGTATGGGCTTGAAACAGATACTCACGGGCCTGATGCCGATGGCTGAGGTTGCGGTTTTCAATTCGCACGAGGAGTTTGTGATGGACAATCCGGGAAGGTTTATCCATTGCTTTGTGGCGTCGGGAATCTTCTTTGAGCACGCCCAATACTATATCAATCAGCCACATAAGTGCATTGTATTGGTGCAGGGCAACGCGTATCCGCAGATAGCGGGGCTACTTACCCTGAATGTAAGTCAGGACGAGAAAGATATGGTGAAATCGTTTCTCGCCCTGCATCAGCGAGGAATGGGTCACCCGATGAAACGCGAGATGATGGCCAAGATGGCGCAGATGCCACATCCGCCAATGCCCAAAAAGGAAGCGTCAGTACTATCCAGCCGCGAGACCGAGGTGGCAGTGCTCCTCGCCAAGGGCTTCATCAACAAGGAGATAGCCGACAAACTCAACATCTCGCTCACCACCGTAATCTCCCACCGCAAAAACATTATGGACAAACTCAGCGCCAAATCGCTTGCGGATATCATCATATATGTGGTGATGAACGGGATTGTGGGCGTGGAGGAGTTGTAGGGGGGAATCTTCCCAAGTGTCGGAAAAGTGTAGTGCGAAGGCCATTTTATGTGTCGAAAAATGTAGTAAAAGGCTTGTTTTATGTGTCGATTTTTGTATCTTTGTAACGTAAACTTGTGTCAAAAAATGTAATAAAACTATGGAACGCATTGCAATTGAAAGACTTAAAGAATGGAAAACAAGAACCGACAGAAAGCCACTTATAATAAACGGCGCACGTCAGGTTGGAAAAACTTGGTTGCTGAGGGAATTCGGACAAAAGGAATACCGTCAGACCGCATATATCACTTGCTACAAAAACACACTTGTAAAAGAAATTTTCAGCAAGGATTACGACACCAAACGCATCATAACAGCGCTTAGTGCCATCTCTAATGTTGACATCAAGCCAGAAAACACTCTCATAATACTCGACGAGGTTCAGGAAATTCCCGAAGTGCTGGAATCCCTGAAATACTTCTGCGAGGACGCTCCCGAATACCACATAGCCGTGGCTGGCTCTCTGCTGGGAATATCGCTTCATCAGGGATTCTCGTTTCCCGTGGGCAAGGTGCAGAGCATCAACATCTACCCTATGAATTTTGAGGAATTCCTATTGGCCAAGGGTGAGAATGGATTGTACAACGTACTCATTTCAAGAGATTTCCAGACAATAAATATGCTCCACGAAAAATACGTGGACCTCCTCAGGCAGTATTACTATGTAGGAGGAATGCCCGAGGCCGTAAAGAAATACGTAGAGACCGGCGAACTGAAAACCGTACGTGAGATCCAGAAACAAATCCTCAGCGACTATTCCAACGACTTCTCGAAACACGCACCAAGAGAACAGGTTCAGCGGATAGCAATGGTATGGCAGTCGATACCGTCACAACTATTCAAGGAAAACAAAAAATTCATTTACGGAGCCTTGAAAAAAGGTGCAAGAGCCAACGAATTCGAGATTGCAATACAGTGGCTTGCAGACGCGGGACTAATATACAAAGTCCCCAGAGCCAACAGCGTGAAACTTCCATTGAAGATCTACGAAGACCTCTCGGTCTTCAAAATGTATATGGTTGATACAGGATTATTGGGCGCTATGGTTGACGTAGAGCCAAGTCAGATACTCATCAACAACAACATTTTCACCGAATACAAAGGCGGAATGACCGAACAGTTTGTTCTTCAACAAATGAAAAGTCACGGCACTGATACTGTTTATTATCACAATACCGACTCGTCGCGCCTGGAGATAGATTTTCTAATTCAGCAAGACGGAAAGCCGTTGCCAATAGAAGTAAAGGCAGAAAGCAATGTGAAGGCCAACTCACTATCGCAACTGCTACAGAAAACACCTGAACTAAACGCCATAAGATATTCAATGCTCCCATACAGAGAACAAGGCCAAATGACCAACATTCCACTGTATGCGTGCTGAAAAGAAATTCACTAACATTTAAATACTTATCCCAATGAAATGTAAAAATCTTGACGAAGTACGTGAGAACATCGACCGCATCGACAACGAGATCATAAAACTGATAGCCGAGCGAGGCACTTTTGTGGTTCAGGCATCGGCCTTCAAGAAAAACGAGGAAGGAGTGCGCGACACTTCCCGTGTAGAGAAAGTGATAGCCCGTGTCCGCGAAAAGGCCGACCTCTACGGCGCAAGCCCCGATATGGTGGAGGCCATATACAGGGAAATGATATCGAGGTTCATCAATATGGAGATGAAGGAGTTCAAGAAAGGGAAATAATCCAAAACCTATCATATAATGATGCAGAATAATGGTTAGTGCATATTATATGATAGGTTGTATTATACGCAGGCTCTCAAATCCCGTAGGTTCCGCAATGCAAGCATTGCTCCACCCACGGTTATTTATATGACGCCTCTCCCAGGCTACGGGTGGTGATGCCTAGCCTCGGAGAGGCGTCATATAAATAGCCGTGGGTGAGACCCGGCACGGGTTGAGCCTGCGGAGATTATGAGCAAAAATATTTAGTTCATTGATATAAAACAATTTACAGAAGAGAATAGACAAATTTTATGATCCTAAAATTTATGGCTGTAAAATATGCCTATATGACAACAAAAACTCCCCACTGCCAAGCGGTGGAGAGTTTTGGGAAGAGACTACAAGACGATTTCTTCATCAGAATTCATATACTCAACAAATTCGGTTCTAGTTTTATATGGTATATCTACTCTCATAAATTCAGCCAATTTGTAAAAATTAGAAACTAACTCTTCTGAATTACGATTCTTGTAAGCGACATTAATACGATCTGTTATAAGATTAAATTGTCGTTGCTGGTTATACATTGTCTCCAAAGCAATCTTATTGTAGTCATCTCGCCTTTGAGCAATATCATTAATACGTTCTTGAAATATTTCTCTAATCCTATTCAATCTCCTTTCTGCTCTAACATTGAATAAATCAATCTTTTCAAGAACATAAACGAAAAGAGCAGAGGCCGTTCCTGATAGAATAGTAGATATCACAATAGACCAAGGTTCTCCAATGCCAATCCTATTTAACAAAAACTCTATTCCAACACCAGAAATGGCAATTATACTACCGCCAACAAGTTTTAAAATTGCATCACCCTTTTCCATTGTTTTATTTTTAGACTCTTCTCCAAACAGAATTTTTGCAGATTTCACAAACAATTTGATACCTTCCTTTATTATTTTCAAAATCTGTTTGAAAAAACCAACAAAAAGACTTATTATTCCTTCTATCAAAGAAGATATCACATTTTTCACAAACTCCCAAACATTGTCTTTCAAGAACTTCCATGCTGTATCCCTTACATAATTCTTAACTCTCACGAAACGAATTTTCAACGCCTCAAAAGAGGATGATGCATTCACACCTTTTTTTAATCCATTTCGAATTATATCTGAAATCTCATAATATAGAGGCTTCAACAAATACAAAACAACATTTCCTATAGCATAATCTTTTGATTTGCCTAAAGCATTGCTAGTTGTTTGGGCCCATATTTCTTCTGTATTACCAGTCCCCTGACCAATCAAATTCTTACCTATAGCCTCATTAGCCTTCCTATTTATGGTTTCTTGAGCCTCTTCTCCTTTTCTCAACATAGTTTCTTTGGTTTCAGCACTCAACTGTTGATTAGGACGACCTTCTCGCTCTCTCCTATTTTGGTCCTCCACAAACTCGGCATTAGTCATATCCCCCTTTCTTCCCTTGCCAGCCATACCTGAACCATTATTAATGTGAGCAGAAGTAATAGCAAAATTTTCTTCACAATTAGCAATATTAGTAATATCTTTCTCTGTCAAAGCATAATTACCCTTCAATTGCTCTACGACTCTTGACAAAGGAACAATATGATCAACATGAGCCTGATGAGCGAACTTATAATCATCAACTCTCTTGGACCCATCTTCATTTTTTTGATATTGATAGACATTCTTTTCCCCTGTATACTCATCTTCAATATTTATAGTTGAAGATTCTGAAAATTTATTTTCCTTATAATCATCCTTACTTCCATCATCATAATACCTATTATCTCCACTATGTCTGACATTTTCAGCATATTCTTCAAAATCAGACTTAGTGGTCTCTTGCATATTTTTCCATTCAGAATATCCATCTACAGTTTCGCTACTACCTGCATTATAATTGAAATTCTTACACTCATTCACTATCCTAGAAGGAGTTAGCCCTTTCTCACGAAGTTTTCTTGTTGCAGGGAACACTTCCATCAAACCATCAACTATGGACGAAAAAATTGGAATCAAAACATTATCTTCAATGTCTTGATTGGTCTCAAACTCTTTATAGATTTCATCTACAACTTGTCTGGATGATTTCTCATCAAACATTTCAATTTGCTCTAATTTTTTAGCAAGTTCTAATGGAGACGAATTCTTAACATCATCAACCCATTCAATATCCTTTAAACTCTCCATAACTATACTTTATTAAATTTATCAATAGAATCTTTAATAGCATCCACCAAATCCGACTCGACTTCTTTTTCAGGCATTATAGACGCATTGGCCATTTGGGAAAGTATTTTACTTAACATATCAGCGCATTGCAATTCATCAATTTGAAATTGAGGCAACAATGCCACACTCATTTTCTCATCAACAATCCCTCCAACATCGATTAAACTATCCATTTGTAAGGTTTTCACAGAATTATCAATTCTGTTCAAAAGAAAAGAAAAGGCTGACGTTAATTTGCCAAAATATGACAAAATAATCTCCAATGCTTCAGCAATCCTCTCGTATTTCATTAATATTGAATTCATTTTTGACACCTCCTCCCTAAGACGCCATCTCTCTTCCTCTACTTTCATAAGTGTCTCTTGGGCTTGTTTTCTTGACCAAAAACCCAAAGAAACCAAAGCCTTGAGCATAGACGAAATTGGGTTATTGTCAAAATCAATTACAAATAATTCAGACTGTTTTTTTATAGAGTCTGGATCATAACTAATCTTGACAGGTTCATCAATATGAAAAATCGGATTAACCCTAATACTCTTCAATTGTTTCAATTTAGAAGAATAACAAGGTAGATAAACCCTTTTTATATTCTGTTTCGCAATCAATATATCATCCAAAAGAGAATTGATTCTGCGTGATACAATATCAAGCCCTTCATTAAAAGCCTCACAATTAATATCGTAATTTTTCTTAATTTCATGATATAACGCTTTGGCTT